>NZ_JABMCW010000086.1:0-18658 GCF_013179705.1 Pseudomonas sp. CM25
GGCGACACAGGTTGCGACTTCAGGAGGCCGAGCGCAGGGCTTGCGGAGGGAGGTGACGGGCATGGATGCCCGTCAAGCGCTGGGCCCCAGGATGGGGCCTGCAGCGCGGTCCTCCCGGGAGCAAGCCCGGAGCGAGGGAACCCCGAAGCGCAGCGTAGGGGCCGGATGATGGGAGCGGGCGGTTTTGGTTACTTTTGCCAAGACAAAAGTGACCCGCCGTAAGGGCGGAAAGGTGACTCAGCGCCACCCTCGCTAACGAATGTCTACTTGATGTGAATGCCCATGGCTTGAACCTTGAACCTTGAACTTGAACTTGAACCTGAACCTGAACTTGAACCTGAACCTTGGAGCCAGGTTCGCAGCCGGTGCTTGGACGACGTCGCGCGATGCGCGACAATGACGATCATTTGCGGAGCCCCACATGACCGACTTCACCCCTGACGCCGTCCTCGACGCCACCGGCCTGAACTGCCCGGAACCTGTAATGATGCTGCACCAGCACGTACGTGACCTGGCCGCCGGTGGCCTGCTCAAGGTCATCGCCACCGACCCGTCGACCCGCCGCGACATCCCCAAATTCTGCAACTTCCTCGGCCACGAACTGCTTCAGCAGCAAGAAGACGCCGGCACATTCCTGTACTGGATCCGCAAGAAAGCCGACTGAAACGCTCTGGAACACGCCCCACGTTGCGCCTACACTGCGTTCCCCAGACAGGAGAGCGCCATGCTGATAGTTGCCGACGAGAACATCCCGCTGCTCGATGCCTTCTTCCAGGGTTTCGGTGAAATACGCCGCTACCCCGGCCGAAGCCTCGATGCCGCCAGCGTAAAGGATGCCGACATCCTGCTGGTGCGGTCAGTAACCAAAGTCGACCGTCAGTTGCTCGAAGGCAGCCGGGTACGCTTTGTAGGCACCTGCACCATCGGCACCGATCACCTGGACCTGGACTACTTTGCCGAAGCCGGCATCCGCTGGAGCAGCGCGCCGGGCTGCAATGCCCGCGGCGTCGTCGATTACGTGCTGGGCAGCCTGCTGACCCTGGCCGAACTGGATGGCGTGGCACTGCCCGAGCGCACCTACGGCGTGGTCGGCGCCGGTGAAGTCGGCGGTCGCCTGGTGCGCGTGCTGCACGGGCTGGGCTGGAACGTGATGGTGTGCGACCCGCTGCGCCAGGCCGCCGAAGGTGGCGATTACGTCAGCCTCGAAACCATCCTTCAACGATGCGATGTGATCAGCCTGCATACTCCGTTGCAGCACGCTGGCGAGCACCCGACCTGGCACTTGCTGGGCCAGGCGCAACTGGCCCAGCTTCGTCCGGGTGCCTGGCTGGTAAACGCCAGCCGCGGTCCGGTGGTGGACAACGCCGCCCTGCGCGAACTGCTACTGGACCGTGAGGACGTGCATGCGGTGCTGGATGTGTGGGAGGGCGAACCGCAGGTCGACCTGCAACTGGCCGACCTGTGCACCCTGGCTTCGCCACACATCGCCGGTTACAGCCTCGACGGCCGCCAGCGTGGCACGGCGCAGATCTACCAGGCGCTGTGCCGCTTCCTGGGGGTGGACGAGCAAGTGCAGCTGGCTGATCTGCTACCCCGGCCGTCGCTCGCGCAGATCGAGCTGGATGCCAGCACAGACCTGGCCTGGGCGCTGGCGACACTGTGCCGCGCGGTGTACGACCCACGTCGGGACGATGCTGATTTCCGTCGCAGCCTCAGCGACGACCCGCAGCAACAGCGGGCGGCGTTTGACCAGTTGCGCAAGCAGTATCCGCCCCGGCGCGAGATCGAGGGGTTGGCGGTGCGCTTGCGTGGGGAGTCACCACAGCTTGCGCAGCTGGTCAGCGCTTTGGGTGGCGTGCTGGTCTGACAGAGTATTGCAAGCTCTACCGGCCTCTTCGCGGGTGAACCCGCTCCCACAGCAACCTGACCTGGCTCAGGTCCTGTGGAATCCCTGTGGGAGCGGGTTCACCCGCGAAGAGGCCGGCACAGTATTCAGGCAAATAAAAACCCGGCGCGAAGGCCGGGTTGCAATAAATTCGCCGATCAACCTTTGCGCACGCGCTCGCGCCGGCTTTTTTCCAGGTCCTCGCAGGCCTGCTGGATCATCTGCTCGGTGATTGGCACTTCGCGCCCCTGGCCGTCGATGATCGAACCGCACACCTGCGGTTGCGGGGTGGTCCGGGGCTTCTGGTTGTCGCTGTTGTGCTGCAAGCTCATGCATTGTCTCCTCATCAGGTACAAGCTCAAGGTAACCTTGCGCCGTGACTGGCCTGTGACAGCGGCCGCATCCCGGCACAACCAGTCCAACAGAAACCAGGATAAACCTCCATAGCCAGCTTAGATCGATCGGTTATAGCAACCTGCACCCGTTCCCACGGCCTGGATGAGTGGTAGTCTGCGGCTTCCCCGCCATTGTGGTTGCAGTCATGCCCGAATCGGTTTCCCCGCGCCAACGCCGGGCCTTGCGCCTGGCCTGGCAGTTCGTTCGCCCTTATCGCCGCCAGGTGCTGCTGGCCTTGCTGGCGCTGGTGGTCACTGCCGGCATTACCCTGTCGATGGGCCAAGGCATACGCCTGCTGGTGGACCAGGGGTTCATGACCCGCTCCGCGCACCAGCTCAACCAGACCATCGGGTTGTTCCTGCTGCTGGTGCTGGCTTTGGCTGTGGGCACGTTCAGCCGTTTCTACCTGGTATCGTGGATTGGCGAGCGTTGCGTGGCCGATATTCGCCGTGCCGTGTTCGACCACCTGATCGGCCTGCACCCGGGGTTTTTCGAAGACAACCGCAGCTCCGAAATCCAGTCGCGGCTGACCGCCGACACCACCTTGCTGCAATCGGTGATCGGCTCATCGTTGTCGATGTTCCTGCGCAACGCGCTGATGGTCATCGGCGGTGTGGTGCTGCTGTTCATCACTAACCCCAAGCTCACCAGTATCGTGGTGGTGGCCTTGCCGCTGGTGCTGGCGCCGATCCTGCTGTTTGGCCGCCGGGTACGCAGCCTGTCGCGGCAAAGCCAGGACCGGGTGGCGGATGTGGGCAGCTACGTGGCCGAAACCCTGGGGCAGATCAAGACCGTGCAGGCCTACAACCACCAGGGGTTGGACCGCCAGTTGTTCGCAGGCACGGTCGAGGCGGCGTTTGCCGTGGCCCGGCAGCGCATTGCCCAGCGTGCCTGGTTGATCACCCTGGTCATCGTACTGGTGCTGGGGGCGGTCGGGGTGATGTTGTGGGTAGGTGGCATGGACGTCATCGCCGGGCGCATATCCGCCGGCGAGCTGGCGGCATTCGTGTTCTACAGCCTTATCGTGGGCAGCGCTTTCGGCACGCTCAGCGAAGTGATCGGCGAGTTGCAACGTGCAGCGGGGGCTGCCGAACGCATCGCCGAACTGCTGGCTGCGCGTAGCGCAATCCTGCCCCCGACCACGGCGCTGACACTGCCGCAGCAGCGCGCCAGCGGGCGCATCGAGCTGCAGGAGTTGGTGTTTGCCTACCCTTCACGGCCATCGGTGGCTGCTATCGATGGCCTGAGCCTGGCCATCGAGCCTGGGCAGACCGTGGCCCTGGTAGGCCCGTCGGGGGCAGGCAAGTCGACCCTGTTCGATTTGCTGCTGCGCTTTTACGACCCCCAGCAAGGGCGCATCCTGCTCGATGGCCAGGCGATCACCGCGCTCGACCCCGACCAGTTGCGCCGGCAGTTCGCCCTGGTGGCGCAAAACCCCTCACTGTTTCGTGGCACGGTCGAGGCCAATATTCGCTACGGCCGGCCCGACGCGACCATGGCCGAGGTCGAAGCCGCGGCCAAGGGCGCCCATGCCGATGAATTCATCCGCCAGCTGCCGCAGGGCTACCAGACGCCACTGGGCGAGGGCGGCATCGGCTTGTCGGGTGGGCAGCGGCAACGCCTGGCGATTGCCAGGGCGCTGTTGGTCGACGCGCCGATCCTGTTGCTGGACGAAGCCACCAGTGCCCTCGATGCGCAGAGCGAACACCTGATCCAGCAGGCGCTGCCCAGCCTGATGGCCGGGCGCACCACCCTTGTGATCGCGCATCGACTGGCTACGGTGCAGCATGCCGAGCGTATTGCGGTCATCGACAAGGGCCGGCTGGTGGCAGTGGGCACTCATCGCCAGTTGATCGAGGAAAGCCCGCTTTATGCGCGGTTGGCCGCTTTGCAGTTCACTTCGGGGTAGGCTGTCGTTGCTCTGTAATATTTCTGTAGTAATTGCCTGAGAGTATTCAACTCAACTGTTGCGTAAGTGCTCGACCTGGCTGCCATTGCTTGATGGCAGCTTTTTTTTGGCCCGCTTTCTCCCCCTGGTTCCGAGACCCTCGATGTTGCGTAAATCCCTCAGAGTGCAAATTCTCTCGCTGCTCGGTGGCAGCCTGGTCGCGATGCTGCTGATCGCCCTGGTGTGCTTCCAGTTCCTGTCGTCGAGCGTGCGCAGTTATGCCGAACTGGTCGACGGGCCCCTGCGTGCCTCGCAATTGATCGACGAGGCCAACCTGCAGTTCAAGATCCAGGTGCAGGAATGGAAGAACGTGCTGTTGCGCGGGCGCCAGCCGGCTGACATGGACAAGTACTGGCAGCAGTTCCAGGCCCGCGAACAGCAGGTGCAACAACTGCTCGGGCAACTGATCGACAGCAGCGATGCGCGGCTCAAGGCGCCGCTGCAGCAGCTGCGCGAGACCCATCGCCAGCTGGGCCAGGCCTACGCGCAAGGCCGGCAGGCGTTTCTCGCTGCGGGGGGCGACCCGGTAGCGGGCGACCAGGCGGTGAAGGGGGTTGACCGCGCTGCCAGCGAGCAGATGAGCGAGCTGGTCGAGCAACTGCGGGCGGACGCGAGCCAGCGTGCGGCCCGCATCAATGCCAGCGCCGACCGCACCGTATGGCTGGGCCTGCTGGTGATGCTGGCCTCGGCGGTACTGGTGGGGCTGCTCAGCCTGTGGCTGGTGAACCGCAGCCTGATCGAGCCGATTCGCCAGTTGATCGAGTATGTCGCGCAGCTTAGCCAGGGCCGTTTCGCCGCCCGTGTCGACAGCCGCCGCGAGGACGAACTGGGGCGCCTGGCGCGGGCGGCCAACACCCTGCGCGACTTCCTCGCCGACACCGTAGGCCGGCTGCAGGACAACGCCCAGGAGCTGGAAGGCGCCAGCGGCCAGCTGCGCAGCATTGCCGGGGACATGGCCCGAGGTACCCACGACCAGTTCCAGCGTACCGACCAGGTGGCCACGGCCATGCACGAGATGTCCGCTACCGCCCAGGAAGTCGCCCGCCATGCCGCGGAAGCCGCCCGCGCGGCGGATGATGCCGACCACAGCGCCCAAGCGGGCGAACAGGTCATGCAGCAGACCATCGACATCATTGGCGTGGTCAACCGCGAAATCGCTGGCACGGCGGCGGTGATCCGCGACCTGGAACATGACAGCACGCGCATCGGCAAGGTGCTTGAAGTGATCCGCGGCATTGCCGAACAAACCAACCTGCTGGCACTCAATGCGGCCATCGAAGCGGCCCGCGCGGGGGAGGCCGGGCGTGGCTTTGCGGTCGTGGCCGACGAAGTACGCAGCCTGGCCCAGCGCACGGCGGCATCGATTGCCGAGATCCACCAGATCATCGAAGCGGTGCAGTCGGGGGCGGTGGAAGCGGTCAAGGCCATTGAAAGCGGCCAGCAGCGCAGTGAGGAAGGGGCCGAGCAGGTGCAGCGGGCCGGGCAGATGCTGCAGCGCATCACCCTGGCAGTGGAGGCGATCCGCGACATGAACCGGCAGATCGCCACGGCGGCCGAGGAACAGACCAGCGTGGCCGAGGACATCTCGCGCAACCTGATCGAAATCACCCGCATTGCCACAGCCAACCAGGAAGCGGTGCAGCACACCGAACAGGCAGGGCAGCGCCTGCATGGGCTGTCGGGGCAGCTGGGTGAGGTCACCTCGCGCCTGAGCGCCTGACCGGGCACTAAAAAGCCCGCGCAAGGCGGGCTTTTTGAGCAGGATCTGGTCGGAGAGACAGGATTCGAACCTGCGGCCTTCTCGTCCCGAACGAGACGCGCTACCTGGCTGCGCTACACTCCGATGGCGAAAATCCTACTGCATCCCGTTTTGGCCCGCAAGCCCTTGTCGTTCAACGGCCGCTGACCAAAACAGGCGACTTGATCAGAGCTCTTTGACGGTGCGGATCTGGTCCTTGTTCAGGCGCGTGCGCTTGCCGTCCAGTTGCTCGAATTCGTAGAAGCCAGAGTCTTCATCATAGGAGGGTTTGTCGGTTGCCTGGATTTCGCGGCCATCATTGAGGGTGATGACGCTTGGGGTCGAGCAGCCGGCGAGGGCGCCCAGGCCCAGGGCGAGCAGGAAAGCGGGGAGGGTCCGTTTGATCATCGTGTTTCTCCAGTGCGATGGTGCCAGATGACAGTTATGACGCAACACGTTGGTGCAAGTTCCTTTTCAGTGCAGCATAGCGACAAATCCGTCCCGTTGATCCAGGGCAAGGCAGCTGGTCGCCACGCTGGGAAAGGTGCGCTGTGATATAACTGCGGCCATCCCATCTTCTTGTGACGGACCCCATGAAAGCCAAGGCAGATACCCCTTTCGTGCCGCTGCACATCGCCGTGCTGACGGTCAGTGACACCCGCACCTTCGACACCGACACCTCTGGCCAGCTGTTCGTCGACCGCCTGAGCGCAGCCGGCCATCGCCTGGCCGAGCGCGTGCTGCTGAAGGACGACCTGTACAAGATCCGCGCCCAGGTCGCCACCTGGATCGCCGATGACAACGTGCAAGTGGTGCTGATCACCGGCGGCACCGGTTTCACCGGCCGCGACAGCACGCCCGAAGCCGTGGCCTGCCTGCTGGACAAGCAGGTGGACGGTTTTGGCGAGCTGTTCCGGCAGATTTCCGTGGCGGACATTGGCACCTCCACCGTGCAGTCGCGCGCGCTGGCCGGGCTGGCCAACGGCACCCTGGTGTGCTGCCTGCCGGGGTCTACCAACGCCGTGCGCACCGGCTGGGACGGTATCCTCGCCGAGCAGCTCGACGCCCGTCATCGCCCGTGCAACTTCGTGCCGCACCTGAAGCAGGCAGCGGCCTGTGACAGCCGTGGCTGAGGCTAACCAGGCCCGGCCGCTGATGCCGGTGGAACAGGCCCTGGAGCAGCTGCTGGCGTTAGCCGAGGCGGCACCGATCGGCGAGACCGAGAACCTGCCGCTGGCCGAGGCCGAAGGCCGTGTGCTGGCCACCGACCTGGTGGCCTCGCTCGATCTGCCGCCCTGGCCGAACAGTGCCATGGACGGTTATGCCCTGCGCCTGGCCGATTGGCAGGGCCAGGCGTTGCCGGTCAGCCAGCGGATTTTCGCCGGCCATGCACCGCAGCCTCTGCAACCGGGCACCTGTGCTCGCATCTTTACCGGGGCGCCAGTACCGGAAGGTGCCGACTGCGTCGAGATGCAGGAAAACACCGAGGTGCTTGAAGATGGCCGGGTGCGCTTTCTGGAGCCGTTGCAAGCCCAGCAGAACATTCGCCCTCAGGGCCAGGAAACCCGTAAAGGCGAGCAGGTGATGAGCGCTGGGACCCGGCTGGGGCCGATCGAGCTTGGTCTGGCTGCCACCTTGGGCCATGGCCGCCTGGACGTGGTCCGCAAAGTGCGCGTGGCGGTGCTCTCCACCGGTGACGAACTGGTCGAACCCGGCCTGCCGCTGGGGCCTGGGCAAATCTACAACAGCAACCGTCGGCTGTTGGTCAGCTGGTTGCAGAGGCTGGGCTGTGAGGTAGTCGATGCCGGCATCCTGCCGGATGACCTGGCTCTTACCCGTGCCTGCCTGGCCGGGCTGGGCGGGGTCGACCTGATCCTGTCTACCGGCGGGGTCTCGGTGGGCGAGGCCGACTACCTGGGTGCGGCCCTGCGCGAAGCCGGCGAGCTGGCCTTGTGGAAGCTGGCGATAAAACCGGGCAAACCGCTGACCTTCGGGCACTTCCGGGGCGTGCCGGTAATCGGGCTGCCTGGCAATCCGGCCTCGACCCTGGTCACGTTCGGCCTGCTGACCCGTCCCTATCTGCTGCGGCGCCAGGGTGTGGTGGATGTCACGCCGCTGCGTTTCGACATGCCGGCAGGCTTCGACTGGCCCAAGGCGGGAACACGTCGCGAGTACTTGCGGGCGCGCATCGAGCAGGGCCAGGTGCGCATCTACAAGAACCAGAGTTCGGGAGTGCTGCGCAGCGCGGCGTGGGCCGAAGGGCTGGTGGAGGTGCGCGAAGGCAGCACGCCGAAGCAGGGCGACAGTGTGCCGTTCATCCCGTTCAGCGAGCTACTTGGCTGAGCGCTCCAGCCACGCACTGGCCAGCGGCGCGGTCTGGGCCGATGCCGCCTGGGTCAGGCGCATGTGCACGTTCTCCAGTTGCTGCGCGGCCACGCTCCAGTCGTGGCGCTGGCGGGCGAACAGGCGCCCGGCATCGCTCAACTGGCTCATGCGCCAGGGCTGATTGAGTAACTGGGTGATCAGCAGCGCCAGCTGGTCGCTGTCATCACTGCCCAGGTAGTGCTCGCCGTTGTTGGCCGACAGGCCCGAGACGCCTTTGCCGGTAGTGATCACCGGCAGCCCGGCGGCCATCGCTTCGAGGATTTTCACCTTGGAGCCGCCGGCGTAACGCAGCGGCGCAAAGAACAGCGCCGAACGCCGCTGCAGTTCACGCAGGTCTGGGCGGTAGCCAAGCCATTCGATGCGTGGGTCGTTCCAGTGCAGTTTCCAGCTTGCCGGCATGGCATGCCCGGCGATCGCCAGGCGCACCGCCGGGTTGCTCATCCACACCTGCGGCATGATGTCTTCCAGAGCCCACTCGATGGCCTCCAGATTGGCGCCATACTCGAAGTTGCCGACAAACAGCAGGCGCTGGCTGTGCAGGGCGGGTTGCACGTGCTGGTAGAAATCACAGTCCACGCCATTGACCACCACGTTCACCGGGCGCCCGCTGATTTGCTCTATCAACTCTGCATCGTGGGCGCTGACCGCCACCAGTTCGGTGGGCTGGCGCAGCACCCGGTGTTCCCAGCGCCGGTAGCGCCAGCGGTCAAAGGCATTGAGGGGGCGCAACCACAGCGGCAGGCGGTCGTGGCTGGCACCGCCCATCACCGACTCCAGCGTGTGCTCGCTGAGCATGTAGGGCAGCCCGCGGGCCTGAAGGGCTTTTTCGAAGGGCTGGAAGCTGTAGCTGTGCTCGATCTGGATCACATCCCAGGGCTCGTCCAGCAACTGCTCGAAACGGTGTCGCAGACAAGGCGACAGGCCATTGATGATCGCGCGCATGGGGTAGTCGATGATGGGTGAGGCAAGCAGGTTGAGCGGGCTGTGCAGCGCACGGCGTGGCAGCACGATCAACCGTTCGACCAACGGCTCCAGGGCATCGCGGGCGGCATCGCTCAGGGGGATTTTCGACTGCACCAACAGGGTGATGCGGTGGCCGTGCTGTGCCAATGCACGTAGCAGGTGGTATTGCCGGGTCTTGCTGCCGCTGGTAGTGGGCCAGGGCAGGTATGGCAAGGTCCAGAGAATGCGCATGACGCGAAATCCTCGCTGAAGGCTGCGGATACGGGGCGCGTCCATGGCACTAGAGGGTATTTGCTGAGCATAGACGGGCATTCCGAAGCGTGGGAAAAATGACCGTCCGACGCGATCAATTGCCTTGCTCGGAGCGGCTTGATGCCAGCCAGTCGAGCAATTGGTGCCGCTTTGCGGCCCATCGCCGGCAAGCCAGGTTCCCACAAGTACGGCGCATGGCTTGCCGGCGAGGGGCTGTGCAGCAGCCCCATTAGCCCCTGACTGGCAGCAGGGCCTGGCCTGTTTTTTTCAGGTGGCATGCAACGATCGATAGGCAGCAGTGGTCGAGATCAGGGTTGGCCAACTTACGGAGACGCGCACATGCAAGGGCGCAAGGCAATGCTGATCCTGCACGGCAAACAGGCAATGAACGAAGAACTGCGCAGTGCCGTGCACGACCTGCGCGATAGCGGCTGGGCGCTGGATGTGCGGGTCACCTGGGAGGCGGGTGACGCCCAGCGCCTGGTCGCTGAAGCGCTGGCGGCGGGTTACACGCACATTGTCGCCGGTGGCGGGGACGGCACATTGCGTGATGTGGCCGAGGCCATGGGGCTGGTGGGGACCGAGGCCAGCCTGGCGCTGTTGCCGCTGGGTACCGCGAACGATTTCGCCAAAGCCGCCGGCATCCCCCTGGAGCCCGCCACGGCACTGGCCCTGCTGAACGTTCCGGCACAGCCAATCGACCTGGGCCAGGCCGGCGACCAGTTGTTCCTCAACATGGCCACGGGGGGCTTTGGCAGCCAGGTAACGGCCAATACTTCCGAAGACTTGAAAAAGGTACTGGGCGCCGCGGCTTACCTGTTCACCGGGCTGTCGCGCTTCAGCGAGCTGCAGGCAGCTTCGGTGGAGCTCCAAGGGCCGGACTTTCACTGGCAAGGGGACTTGCTGGCGCTGGGCATCGGCAATGGCCGCCAGGCGGGAGGCGGGCAGGCGCTCTGCCCGGAGGCTGTGGTCAACGACGGCTTGCTCGACATCGCCATCCTGCCCGCGCCGCAAGAGGTGGTGGGTGCGCTACGCGACTTGCTGGTCGGTGATGGCCTGTTCGTGCGGGCCAGGTTGCCCTGGGTCGAGATCAAGAGCTCGCGGGGCCTGGACATCAACCTTGATGGCGAACCCTTGCAGGCCGACAACCTGCGCTTTCAGGCCAGGCCTGCTGCGCTGCGCCTGCACCTGCCGGCAGGGTCGCCCTTGCTCAGTCGTCCAGGCTGATGATTTTCTCGCGCACGGCGAACAGCACCAGGCCCGCCACGTCATGAATCTGCAGGCGCTTCATGATCTGCGAGCGGTGGGTTTCCACCGTCTTGATCGAAAGGCCAAGCCCGGCGGCGATTTCCCGGGTGGATTTGCCGCGCACGATCAGGCGCAGGATTTCAAGCTGGCGGGCGGTGAGGTTGTGCCGCTCGCCACCGCCTTGCTTGCCCGGCTTGGTGTGCCGTAGCGCCTGGTTGATGACGGTATGGGCGATGGCCGGGCTGAGGTAGCGCTCGCCGTTGCGCACCGCTCCCAGGGCCTGCTCAAGCTCGGCGGCGCTGGTGTCCTTGAGCAAGTAACCATGCGCGCCGCTTTCCAGCGCACGCATGATCAGGTCTGGATCGGTGTGCATCGACAGGATCAGTACCTTGCAGGTACTGCCGCTGGCACGCAGCTGGGTGAGTGCGTCCAGGCCGCTGGTCGAACGCATGGAGATGTCCAGCAAGGCGATGTCCGGCGCCAACGTGCGCACCTGCTCAAGCAGCTGGTTGCCGTCGTCGGCTTCGCCGATCACGTCATAGCCGGGGATGTCGCAGACCAGCGCGCGGACCCCGGCACGAATCAGCGAATGGTCGTCCACCAGCAGCAATCTACAGGTCATGTGCAGCAGTACTCCTGGCGCGTTGCTGGGTGCGCGCAGCCCACGGGAACACCGCCTCGATCCGCGTCCCCGCGCCAAGGTGGCTGGTGATGTCGAGGCGGCCCTGCAGCGCCGTGACCCGATCTTGCATGCCGGCCAGGCCACGCTGGCCGGCGTTGTCCGGATGCGGGCCGGGAACGAAACCACGGCCATCATCATGGATCGACAGCGCCAGCCCCTCGGCAGTGCGTTGCAAGCGGATGACCAGATTGTGGGCCTGGGCGTGGCGCAACATGTTGGTCACGGCTTCCTGGGTGATACGGAACACGGCCATGGCCACGTCCTCGTCGATACCGCCCAGGCGCTGATTGCACGCCAGGCTCCAATGCACGTCGCTGCTGGCCAGGGTGCGCACAAGGTGCGCGCGCAGGCCCGCTTCCAGGCCAAGGCTGGCCAGTTGCCGCGGGTTGAGCAGGGCAGACACGTCGCGCACGTTGCCCAAGGTGTCATCCAGGGTGTTGCGCAGTGCGTCGCAGTGGCCCTGCAGCTCATCCGGCATGCGCCGTTGCAGCCACTGCAATTGCAGCTTGGCGGCGGTGAGCAGCTGGCCGATGTCGTCGTGCAGTTCCCGGCTCAGGTGCTGCCGTTCGTCTTCCTGCACCTTCAGCATGCGCTCGGCCAGCTCTGCCGGGCGCAGGCTGATCGATCTCGCGCTCAGGCCCAGATGCACGGCCGCACACAGCGTGGCGGCCAGCTGCAGTATCACCAGGCTGGTCGGGATGACCTGGTCGGCCAGGTACAGCACCACGTTGGCGACCAGCGAGGCCACGCACAGCCCGACCGTCGTCCAGCGCAGCAGGGCAGCACGGGAGCAACAACGCAAAGAAGTTTTCAAGCGTGGGAACATAGTTGGGGAAGCCACTGAAGTAGTGCTGATGGAGGCCTTGCACAATGCTGGTCAGAGGCTTTGGCGCAGTACTTTCGACGTTTTTTCGAGCATGTGATCTTTCAACCTTTGTTCAGGTTGCAAGCGTCTGTAGGGGCGCATATTACCACTTCGCATTGCATCGGTCGCGGCTGGGTAATGCTTTGAAACGCCTGCTGGTCGGGGGTTGGCGGCTAGCAAAATGCCATCTCTTGATTGGCTGGCATGCACTTGCCATGTAACTTGCTCGGCAAGGCTTCAACTTGGCCCGTCCGAAGGCGGCCGAACTTGGATGAACTTTCCAAGTTCGACCAGGGTGGAGCTTGAATAAGCGTGCTTAGTTACACTTTGCGTCGGGTTAGTGTGTACGCGACGCGCGGCCCTGGTATGGGGGAGGCGCCGTGTCCGTATGGGGGTGGATGCACACGCTGCCTTGTTCGTCACAGGAGCCGCAGGCGGGTGCGAAGGGTTGTTGCACGACCTTGGCCAATTCGCTCAGCAGCACCAACTGCTCGCCGATGTCCAGGTTGAGACGCCCGGTGCGGCGGTCGGCCAGCTCCAGCTGCCAGGCCAGCAAGGTCAGGCATGCCGCTGTCGCGGGCAGGGCTTCACGTTGCAGGTGGCCGCCATGACACACCGGGGCGAGCAATTGTTGCAAGGCGGTGGTGTAGTGAGCGACTTCACGCAGGCCCAGGCGCGTGGCCTTTCGGGCAAGGCTGTCGAGGGCGTTGCCCAGGCCGTGGCAAGCGTCCGGGTCGTTGTCGATCAGTTCCAGATGCTGCAGGCATTCCTGTGCCTGGGTCAGCAGTAGCTGGGCATCCAGCATGAAGCCCTGCAGGGCTTCATCGAACGATAAGGCAGTGTCCATCTTCAAGTCCCCGCGCGTGAGGTAGGCGCAGGGGGTGGGCACGCCAAAACGATAGCTAGCAAAAGCCTGACTCCATTCATGCAATGAGAATGGCGTCACATTAATGGCTAAAGGATATCGCGAACATCAGGTTACGCCCGATTGCCGCTAAGGGTTTCCCTGATGCGGGGCTAAGGCGGGGAACTTTTGCGACCCCTTCGATTTACCCTGGGACGCCCGCAGTAAAGCATGATGGTAAAGTGATATCAATTGTCTTCGGCGCATTTTCCGACAAGGGTCAAGGTGTGCGCGAAGCCGCCGATAACGCTTGAATGATTTCACTTTTTTCGACTGAAGCCTGGGGGTTTTCCAATGGCCGGCATTCTCGACACGGTAGACCAACGTACACAATTGGTGGGTGAGAACCGCCTGGAAATTCTGATGTTCCGCCTGGCAGGCCGTCAGTTGTTCGCGATCAACGTGTTCAAGGTCCAGGAAGTGCTGCAGCTGCCCAAGCTGACCCTGATGCCTCAGCGTCATGCCTTCGTCTGTGGTGTGGTCAACCTGCGGGGGCAGACCTTGCCGGTGATCGACCTGTCCCAGGCGATCGGCATGCGCCCGCTGCAGCCGACGCCGGACAGCACCATCATCGTCACCGAATACAACCGCTCGGTGCAGGCGTTTCTGGTGGGGGGGGTCGACCGCATCGTCAACATGAACTGGGAATCGATCATGCCGCCGCCTTCCAGTGCCGGGCGCCAGCACTACCTGACCGCCATCACCAAGGTCGATGAGCAGCTGGTGGAGGTGATCGACGTGGAGAAAGTGCTGGCCGAGATCGTACCGTACAACGCCCGGGTGTCTGGCGAAAAGCTCGCCGACCCGGTGCTGGCCCGCGCCCGCGGCCGCGAGGTCCTGCTTGTGGACGACTCCAGCGTGGCCCTGGCGCAGTTGCGCGACACCTTGTCCCAGCTGGGCATGAAGCTGCACGTGGCCAGTGATGGCCTGAAGGCGCTGCGCATGCTCAAGGCCTGGGCCGATGCCGGCGAGGACGTGTGCCAGAAGCTGCTGATGGTGTTTACCGACGCTGAAATGCCGGAAATGGACGGTTACCGGCTTACCACCGAAATCCGCAGCGATGCCCGCCTGCGTCAGCTTTACGTGGTGCTGCACACCTCGCTCTCGGGCAGCTTCAACGAGTCGATGGTGAAGAAGGTGGGCTGCGACAACTTCCTGTCCAAGTTCCAGCCCGATCGCCTGGTCGATGTGGTCAAGCAACGCCTGCTGCTGGATGCCGCCACTGCGTGATCCTTGCCTCTGCCGGGTATAAGCTGGGTTTTTGGCATGAAGCGAGGCGGCAGGGATGTTTCTCAGTGAGCTGTATCGATACCCGGTGAAGTCTGGCCAGGCGCAAAGCCTGCAAACCTCACCGGTGGGTGTGCTGGGTTTGCAGGGCGACCGGCGCTGGATGGTGGTGGAGGAAGATAACGGACGCTTCCTGACCCAGCGGGCCTGGCCGCAACTTGGCCAGCTGCAGGCGCGCGATGACGAAAACGGCCAGTTACTGCTACAGGCGCCCGGGCTGGACCCATTGAGGGTGCCTGTACCTGCTGCCGATGAGGCCCTGCGCGGGGTCACGCTCTGGCGCGACACCCTGCGCGTGCCGGACGCTGGCGATGCCGCGGCGGCCTGGCTGAGCGAGTTGCTGGGCAAGGCCGTGCGGCTGGTGCATTGCCCGGAGCAGCGGGCGCGTTACTTGCCAAATGGCTATGGCTTCAACAGTGACCGGGCGGCGTTTCCGGATGGCTTCCCGTTGCTGCTGATTGGCCAGGGTTCGCTGGAGGCGCTCAACCAGCGCATTGGCCGACCGATGGAGATGCTGCGTTTCCGGCCGAACATGGTGGTGCAGGGCGCTGAAGCGTTCGCCGAAGATGGCTGGAAGCGCATCCGCATCGGCAGCCTGGAGTTCCGAGTGCTCAAGCCCAGCGTGCGTTGTGTGTTCACCACAATCGACCCAACAACCGGGGAGCGCAGCGCTGACCGTGAACCAATGGCGACGCTGAAGACCTTCCGCGAGAAAGAGGGCGATGTGCTTTTCGGGCAGAACCTGGCGGTGGATGGCAGTGGCTGGCTTGAAGTAGGCATGCAGGTGGAAGTTCTGGAGTGAATGTGTTGCCTGTACTGGCCCTGTCGCCGGCAAGCCAGCTCCCACAGATTCATCACAGGTTCGAACACATGTGCCTTACCTGTGGGAACTGGTTTGCCGGCGACAGGGCCGGTACAGACTCAGGAAGCCTTACATGTCATCGAAATACCGCTCATGCCAGTCCACCAGCGGCTGCGGTGAGTTGAGCTTCTGCCCGTAGATCACCGAATACGACAGCACGTTCTGCACATACTGGCGCGTTTCGTCGAACGGAATCGACTCTACCCACACATCGAAGCTCAGGTGCTTGGCGCCTTTGAGCCACTGCCGCACGCGGCCGGGCCCGGCATTGTACGCCGCCGAGGCGAGCACCCGGTTGCCGTTGAACTGGCTGTGCACCTGGCTTAGGTAGGCCGCGCCCAGCTGGATGTTCTTGTCCGGGTTGAGCACCTGTGCCGGTGACGCCAGCGGAATGCTGAACTTGCGCGCGGTTTCCTTGGCCGTGGCCGGCATCAGCTGCATCAGGCCGCTGGCGCCCACCGGGGAGCGTGCGTCCTCCATGAAGGCACTTTCCTGGCGAGTGATGGCGAATACCCAGCTCGAATGCAGGCCGCGGACCTTGGCTTCGCGCACCAGGGTGTCGCGGTGGGCCATTGGGAAGCGGATGTCCAGGTCGTCCCAGTATTGCGCCTGGCTAATAGTACGGATGGCCGGGAAGTACCAGCGCAGGTCATAGCCAAGGCGTGCCTGGGCAACCATTTCGTCACGGCTGAAGTGGCGGCTGACGTGGTACCACTCGCGGCGGCCTTCGACGATCTGGCCGCGCGCGTGAAACTCCAGTGCACGCTGGATGCCCGGCGTGTTGCGTACCTTCTTGACCAGTTGCGGGCTCAACACCAGCGGCTTGTTGTTCAGCTGGTACGGCGTTTGCGCCCGGTCGGCAGCGAGGAAGCCATAAAAGTCGCGCTCGCGCGCGACGGTCTTGTACAGCAGCGGGATCTGCGGGTTGTTCGGCTGGGCCAGCTCCAGGCTGCGGGCCTGCCAGTATTTCCAGCGGCTGCTGCTGGCCAGGTCCTGAGGCAGGCGCCTGGTCAGTTCGTAGGCGTCTTCCCAGCGGGCCAGGCGCAGCAGCAGGCGCAGGCGCCATTCGCTGACGGTGTTGTCACGCAGTTCCGGGTCGTAGCGGGTCATCAGGTCGAGCGCGCGCGGGTCGTAGCGGCGTGCCAGGGTAAGGCCGATTTCACGGGCGATGGCGACCTTTTCGTCACGGGAGAAGTGCATGCGCTGGGCGTAGTCGTCGAGCAGCGCCATGGCCCGCTCCGGGTCCTGCCGAGCCAGGCGACGCAGGCCGAGGCTGACCACGTCGGACATCGCTTCGTTGACCGGGGTAAAGCGCGACGGCTGGTTGAGCAGTTCGGGCTTCTGCGCCACGTCGACCAGCAGGCGCCCCTGCGGGCCGAGGGTGGTCAAGGTCTTGACCAGGTTGTTGGCCAAGGCGTAGTTGCGCGCCTGGGCGGCCAGCTTGGTGCGTTCCCAGCGCTTGGCCTCGGTCAGCTGGCCTTCGGCTGCCCACATGCCGAACAGCGTGTCACACGCGGCAGGTTGCGACTTGCCGACGCTCCACAGCTTGTTGGCGGTGGCGTAACCCTCGGCCCGCAGGCCGTGGCTGAGCTGGTACTGGCCGTTGAGGCAGTCCAGTTCAGTGAAGTTGAGCTTGGGGTCGTAGTACTTGACGAAGGTATCCCACTCGCCGCGCTCGGCCAGCCAGCGCAACCAGCGCAGTTTCATCCAGTTGGCCTGGGGCAGGTCGCCATGCTTGGCCAGGAAGCCTTCGATCTCCTGGTTGCTGGCGCTTTTAAGGCGTGCGGTAAGCTCGTCGTAGGCCAGATACGGCGTCAGCGGGTAGTCGCTGAGGGCTTGGGCGTAACGCAGGTACGGGCCTTTGTCGCCCTTGGCCAGCGCACGCTTGGCCTCGTCATAGTACTGGCGTTGCGAGGCAAGGTCGGTGGCCTGCGCCGCGCAGGTGGCAGCGGTAAGCAGCAGGCAGGATGCAATATGTAACAGGCGGCTGCGCATGATACGTCCGGGCAGTTGAACCATGGGGAAGTGACGGCGGAGCCAGCACTGTTGGAAGCGATTGCCTTAGCTTAGCCGTTTGCCGGCAGCGGGTGAAAGCACTGTGCTTGTATCGGGATATTAAGTTCGACCAAATGTCGCCAGGCGCTGGCCGGTTGCCCTGGCGGATGCCGTCGGGGGCCAAGTCAGGTAGAATGCGCGCCCGATTTATGGAGACCAACATGACCCTGCTCAAATTCAGCGATGTGTCCCTCGCATTCGGCGCCATGCCGCTGCTGGACAAAGTGTCCTGGCAGATCGCTCGTGGTGAGCGGGTGTGCATCATCGGCCGCAACGGCACCGGCAAATCAAGCATGCTGCGCCTGGTCAAGGGCGAGCAGAAGGGCGACGACGGTGAAGTCTGGCGTGCCCCGGGCCTGAAGATCGGCGAACTGCCGCAGGAACTGCCGGTGGCCGACGAGCGCACAGTGTTCGATGTCGTGGCTGCAGGCCTGGACGGCGTTGGCGAGCTGCTGGCGCAGTTCCATCACCTGAGCATGAATATCCAGAACGACGAAGACCTGGAAAAGCTCATGCACGTCCAGCACGAGCTGGAAGCCCGTGATGGCTGGCGCTTGCAGCAAGTGGTGGAGAGCACCTTGAGCCGCCTGCAGTTGCCGGCCGACAAAACCCTGGCCGAGCTGTCCGGTGGCTGGCGCCGCCGTGTGCTGCTGGCCCAGGCGCTGGTGTCCGAGCCCGACCTGCTGCTGCTCGACGAGCCGACCAACCACCTGGACATCGGTGCCATTGCCTGGCTCGAAGAGGCCCTGCGCAGCTTCAACGGCGCGGTGCTGTTCATCACGCACGACCGGTCCTTCCTGCAGAACCTGGCTACCCGCATCCTTGAACTGGACCGTGGCGGCCTGATTGACTGGAACGGTGACTACGCCAGCTTCCTGGTGCACAAGGAGGCCGCACTGGCCGCCGAAGAAACCGCCAATGCGCTGTTCGACAAGCGCCTGGCCCAGGAAGAAGTGTGGATTCGCCAAGGCATCAAGGCGCGCCGCACCCGTAACGAAGGCCGCGTGCGTGCGCTGAAGGCCTTGCGTGTGGAGCGTGGCGAGCGCCGCGAGCGCCAGGGCAAGGCCAACATCCAGATCGAGTCGGCGGAAAAGTCCGGCAAACAGGTCATGGTGCTGGAAAACGTCAGCTTCCATCACGCCGAAGGGCCGATGCTGGTCAAGGACTTTTCCATGGTCCTGCAGCGTC
>NZ_JABMCW010000087.1:0-18610 GCF_013179705.1 Pseudomonas sp. CM25
GAACTTACTACGTTTTTAACGCCGCGCAGCGCCGCGCGGAACGCGTTCGCGCGCTTATTGAAGACTTGACTGCCATGATCGCTACTTCTGCTTCCAGCGCCGGTGTATCCACCGGTCATCGCAATTCTTTGCTCGCCGCAAACGTCGCTGCGGTGCTGTTTGGGCTTACTGGTATTCTCGGGGCGCTGATTCTCGCCGATGCCAGCGTAATCACTTTCGGCCGAGCGACATTTGCCTTCATTGCCCTTGGGTTTGTTGCTGGTCTCAAGGGCACGCGTCTGTTGGACGCCATCACCTGGCGCAACCTACCAGTAATTGGCCTCACTGGCACTTTATTGGCCGCCCACTGGGTTACGTTCTTCATTGCGGTGAAGGTGGGCGGCGTAGCAGTCGCTACGCTCGGCTTCGCCAGCTTCCCCGCGTTCATCGCTCTCGTGGACTTGCTGCTGTTTCGCGAGCGTATCGGTAGAACCGAAGGCCTGCTGCTGCTGATGGTGACAGCTGGGCTGGTGTTGGTGGTTCCTTCATTCGATCTGCTCGACAAGGGCACTGTCGGTTTGGTCTGGGGATTGGCTTCGGGCTTGTCATTCGCACTGCTGGCGGTGGCTAACCGTCGCCACACAGGGGGTATGAACGCCCTGCAGATCGCGTTTTGGCAGAACGTGATAGTGGCAGCACTGATGATCCCCTTTGCGTTTAGCCACCTCGCCACTGCCAGCCTGCGGGCTGATGACTGGGTAAACCTGGCGCTGCTGGGCGTTTTCTGCACCGGGCTTTCGCAATTTCTTTTCGTAAAGAGCCTGGATGGCCTGCAGGCGCGCACGGCTGGGATGATCATCGCCCTGGAGCCTGTGTATGCCATCGCTTGTGCTTGGTGGCTATTTGGCGAACAGCCTTCACTGCGCATGGGTGCTGGGGCGGCGCTGGTGGTGCTGGCCACTGTGCTGAGCGCCCGCTGCAAACCATCATCTCACTGACGCTGTGTAGCCCGGGATATGTCCGGCTCACTCCATTTGGTGTCCGAACCAGTCAATTGAGCCCTGTTTTCGCTCTCTATGGTTAAGCGGTGACGTGCCCTGGCACTGCACCCTACCCATAACAAGAGCAAAAGCAGGGACCATAATGACTATGACGACGTCTGGGAAAGCCAGCGATCAGTTGGCGCAGGGATTCAAGCCTCGACATGTGACTATGTTGTCGATTGCCGGTGTGATCGGCGCGGGTTTATTCGTAGGTTCCGGACAAGCGATCGCTGCGGCAGGTCCGGCAACGATCATTGCCTATGCGCTTGCTGGCGCTCTCGTAGTACTGGTAATGAGCATGCTAGGCGAGATGGCGGTGGCGAGTCCTGACACCGGTTCCTTTTCCACTTATGCAGATCGTGCAATCGGGCGCTGGGCCGGTTTCACCATTGGCTGGCTGTATTGGTGGTTCTGGGTGCTGGTGATTCCAATCGAGGCGATTGCTGCCGGCGTCGTGCTCAACAACTGGTTTCCCGAGGTTCAACCCTGGTGCTTCGCGTTGTCGATGACAGTACTACTCACCGCCACTAATCTATTCAGCGTAGCCAAGTACGGTGAGTTCGAATTCTGGTTCGCAATGCTCAAGGTGATCGCGATCGTTGCCTTTATCGCACTTGGCGGATTCGCTCTGGCAGGGGCACTGCCGGCACGCGAGGTCAGCGGTCTGGCAAGTCTGATGAGCGCCCATGGTGGTTTCATGCCTAATGGCTGGACGGCCATCATTGGTGCCTTGCTCACCACCATGTTCAGCTACCTCGGCACCGAAGCGGTCACTATCGCCGCTTCCGAATCTGCCGACCCCGCCCGAAACATCGCCAAGGCCACACGCTCCGTGATTTGGCGTATAAGCGTGTTCTACCTGCTTTCCATCTTCATCATCATATCGGTGGTGCCATGGAATGATCCGCTCCTGCCACTTCATGGTTCCTATAAACGGGCATTGGAGATCATGAATATTCCCTATGCCAAGCTGATGGTAGATATTGTGGTGTTAGTGGCGGTGGCCAGCTGTCTGAACTCGTCTATCTACATCGCTTCGCGCATGATGTTCTCTCTTGCCAAGCGCGGAGATGCACCAGTTGCCATAGGCCGTACTTCGAGAGCCGGTGTACCTCGGGCTGCCGTGATAGGCAGCACACTGATTGGCATGGTGACCACCATCATCAACTACTTCGCGCCTTCCGAGGTGTTTGCATTTCTGTTGGCCAGTTCGGGGGCGATTGCTCTGCTGGTATATCTCGCCATCGCTTTCTCACAACTACGCATGCGAGCCGTGCTGGAGAAGCAGAACCAGGCTATTGCCTTCAAGATGTGGCTCTACCCATGGCTTACCTATGGGGTGATTGGCTTCATCATTTTCGCCTTGGGCGTGATGTTCGTGATGCCCCAACATCGATTGGAGGTATCGCTAACCATCGGCTTGGCCTTGGTGATCCTGGTAATAGGTGTGATCAACAGCCGACGCCATGGGCAGGTGATGCCGCTGTCGACGACAGAAGCTGCGTGACATGGAAAGCCCGTTCGCAGAACGTCTGCGCGCGGGCTCTACGTCAACTGGGTTCGCGCTGCATGCTTTTCACGCAGGCAAAGCGTTTTTCTTTAGAAGGACTGTATCCGAAGAACGACGCATAACACTTGCTGAAGTGGCTTGCAGAGACGAACCCGCATGCCACGGCCACGCCCAATAGAGGCAGGTCGGAATACTGCAGCAGCCGTCGGCTTTCGGTGATGCGTAGCTCCAGGTAGTAGCGCACAGGAGTAGTCCCCAGCTGATGCTGGAACAAGCGTCCGATCTGGCGCTTCGAGCGACCTACGTATTCGGCTATCTGATCCTGGCTCAGGGGCTCTTCGATGTTCGCGGCCATCAGGCTGATCGCTTCACGTAGCGGCTCACTGATGTTGGTGTGGGGGGCCGGGACAGTGCGCCGGTAGCGGGACGCCTCGAAAGCCAGGATGGCGGTAACGCCATCGGTCAACGCCGTGCCTCTTCTTTGCCCCAGCCACTCAAGCACCATGTTGAACGCGCCTGCAGGACTCGCCGCGCTCAAGCGGTCACGGTCGACGACGAAGCTGTCTGTGCTTACGTGACTGTGATGGGCGATTTCTGCTACGGCCCCACGGTGCTCCGGATGAACAGCGCAGCGGTAGCCGTCAAGCAACCCCGACTGCCCTAGGAACCAAGCGCCGTTCCACAGTCCGGCCAATGCAACTCCCTTTCTTGCCAGGCCCTGCAGACATGCGCTCAAGTCAGCGGAAGCTACAAGCGCGGTACGCAGGCCACCGCAAATCACCAGCAAATCCAAGGGTAGCTTGAGGCTTTTCTCCAATGATGCTGCTGGAGAGATATCGATACCCAGGTCACTGATTACTGACTGGCCGTCCAAGCTGAAGGTGGTACTCACACAGGTTTCTGGCTGAATCAGATTGGCAGTAACCAGAGTGTCCAGGGCCTGAGTAAACGCCAACAGCGAGAAGTGCTCGAGCAAGAGAAAGCCCACGCGCGTCTGTTGATGGGTGGGCTGTTCGACCGAGTGGGTGAAACGCGAGTTTTGCCCATTCAGGGCATTACTGAAGCTACGAGTGGGACGCAACGGTGTTTCTCTTTGATCATGCAAAAAGTTGTGGCGGGCCAGAACGGCCCGCCGTGTTTTCCCGGACTTACTGAAGTT
This sequence comes from Pseudomonas sp. CM25, assembly GCF_013179705.1. Classification (NCBI taxonomy): domain Bacteria; kingdom Pseudomonadati; phylum Pseudomonadota; class Gammaproteobacteria; order Pseudomonadales; family Pseudomonadaceae; genus Pseudomonas; species Pseudomonas sp. CM25. Next base: position 3,692 of record NZ_JABMCW010000087.1, read on the forward strand.
GTGGCCCAGCCCGACGGCTGAGCAGGCCTCGTGAGAGCCGGTCGAGTAATAGAGCCACGGCGACGATAGCCAAGCCCGCACGTAGGCCTAGCCCCATTTCCATGCGCGTCAGGCCGCGGGTAACTTCGGCGCCCAGGCCGCCTGCACCGACCAACCCGGCCAGAACGACCATGGCCAGCGACATGAGGATGCACTGATTGAGGCCGACCAGCAGGGTAGGCATGGCACTGGGAAGCTCGATCTTGAACAAGATGGTGCTGGGTTTTGCACCGGTAGCCTGGCCGAGTTCCAGCAGGTCTTTGGGTACCTGGCGGAAGCCGAGCGTGGTCAGGCGCAGCATCGGCGGGATGCCATAAATGATCGTCGCCATGATCGCCGGCACTTTGCCCAGGCTGAAGATGATCACTGCGGGGATAAGATACACCCATGGCGGCACGGTCTGCATCACGTTCAGCAGCGGGCTCAAGGCGTTGTCGAAGCGTTTTACCCGAGCTGCAAGGATGCCCAGCGGGAAGGCCACGGCAACGGCAATCAGTACAGCCACTGACACCAAGGCGATGGTCTGCATGGAAGCGGTCCAGAAACCACTGAGCCAGCAAAAGCCCAGCAGCACACCTGCAAGCCCAGCGGTGCGTAGGTTGATGAACAGCCCTGTCAAAATGCATACGCCGGCAATCATTGCGTAAGCCGGTGGCAATAACAGCAGCGCCTCGACCGCGCCTAGCATGGTCTCGACGAAGCGGCTTATGACCGCGAACAGCCCATGCATGTTGGTGTTCAGCCAGTCGAACAGGGGCGCCAGGTAGGCGCCGGGAGAGATGTTCATTTCAGTGAGCGCCATGACGCGCCTCCTCGGCGGTGCGGATCCCGCTCTGGGCCAGCCGATCGAGGATCAGGGTGAGGATCACGATGGCGATGGCGGCGTTGATCGAGCGGGCGATGTCCAGCGTCCGGATGGCGCTGTAGATTACTTCTCCAAGCCCTCCAGAGCCGACGATCCCTGCGATGACCACCATGCCGAAGGCCATCATCAGGCTTTGGTTGATACCTGTCATGATGCTAGGCATGGCGAACGGCAAGCGGATCTTGGCGAATTGTTGCCAACCGGTAGTACCGCTTGCGTTCCCCAACTCCAGAAACGCCTTTGGTGTCATGCGGATGCCTAGCGCGGTGAGACGTAGCACTGGCGGCACGGCCACGATGACCGTAGCCACGAGTGCTGTACCAGTGCCGTAGCCCAGCAGTGCGATGGCAGGAAGCAGATAGATGTAGGGCGGTAATGTCTGGATCAGGTCCATGGCCGGGTCACAGACGCGATTCACTGCAGGTGAAAGTCCGGCCGCTACCCCGCAGGGAATACCGATTATCAACGCCAGGCTGGTGGCGGTAAGCACCAACGCCAGGGTGCTCATGGTTTGCGGCCACAAGCCCATCAGCGCGCACATTAGTAGCGCCAAGAAGGTGCCAAGCGAAAAGCGCCACCCGGCCAGGCGCCATGCCAGAAGTGCGAACACCAATGCCACGGCATAGAAAGGTGGTACCTCCAATACCGTGTAGACAGCCTGGTACAGGGCTTTGAGCAGGTCGTTGAACAGGTCGAACAGGCCAGCGGCATTGTCGGATAGCCACATCAAGGCATTGTCGACGCGCTCATCGAAGGCAGAGGCAAAGTCTTCGGGGTTCATGCGAGACCCCCCACGGACGTGCGCGCCTGCATAGGGGCCTCGTCATCTCTTACACCTTGAACGGCGCGCAGCAAGTCACGCTGGCTTATCACTCCCAGCAACATTCCATTCTCACGCACGCCGACTGCATCGTGACCCGAGCGAATCAACAGGTTGATCAGGGAATCCAGGTCGCTCTCCGGGGCGGCACATTGCAATTGCTCCGGATTTTCGTGCGGGTGGCGGGCACTGTATTCCGCCAGCGGTTGCATTATGGAATGAGCTTTGACCAAGTGCAGGCGTGAAATCCCTGCAACAAATTCGGCTACATAGTCATCGGCCGGATTGAGCACGATATCCTCGGCGGTGCCTTCCTGGATAATCACCCCATCTTTCATGATGGCAATACGGTCGCCGATGCGAATGGCCTCCTCGAGGTCGTGGGTGATGAACACAGCGGATTTGCCCAGGGACTTGGTGAGTTCCCTGAACTCGTCCTGCAGCTGTCGACGGATTAGCGGGTCCAGGGCGCTGAACGGCTCGTCCATGAGTATCACCTCAGGGTCGGAAGCGATTGCCCGGGCAAGACCGACACGCTGTTGCATGCCGCCGGACAATTCGGCGGGGTAGCGGTTGGCCCAATCGCTCAGCCCAACCTTGGCCAAAGCGCGTCCGGCCACCTCATGGCGTTTGCCCTTGGACAGGCCTTGCACTTCCAGGCCGAAGGCCGCGTTTTCTAACACTGTGCGATGTGGCAGCAAGGCAACGCTCTGAAAAACCATGCCGATATGTTTGGCACGGACCTCGCGCAGCGCTGCGGCGTCCAGTTGTGCGATGTCGCGACCCTTAACCAGAATTTCGCCACTTGTGGGGACAATGAGGCGGTTGAGCAGGCGGATCAGCGTGGACTTGCCACTGCCAGAAAGGCCCATGATGCAGAAGATCTCTCCTCGACGTACTTGCAGGTCGACATTGGAGACGCCCACCACGCAGCCGTAGTCCTGAAGAATCTGAGTTTTTGTTAGGCCTCGCTCGCGGTAGGCCTGCATAGCGGCAGGCGCGCGGTCGCCGAAGATCTTCCAGACACCGCGGCAATCCACCAGTGTTTCAACAACGTCATTGGTATTCATGTGTGCACCCGAACCAGAGTTTTCTGGTGTGTTCTTGTTTCAAGTTCGGCAGTGGCAAAAGTAAAACGCTGCTGTCAGTATTTTTTGATGTTTTCCCAGCGCTTGAGCAGATCGGCATGACTGTCGGTCCAATCCTTCACGGCTTGGTCCATGGTCTTGCCATCGTTCACTGCGCTGTTGATCGCACTGATGTCCGCCAGCGGTACATAAACGCTAGCGATTACTTCACGGGCCTGGGGGTTCTCCGCTGAGAAGCCTTTCTGCCCAATCCAGTAGTAGCCTTGCGCTGGAGCGAATACGCCTTTCGGATCCTTGAGGAATTTGGTGTCGTATTTGAGGGCCATCCAAGTCGGCTCCCAGAGGGTCACGGCTACCCATTCCTTGCGATCGACCGCCGATTTGAGCGCGGCGGTCATGGCCGCTGTGCTACCTTCGAGCAGGTTGAGTTTCAGGTCATAAGCTTTAACTGCCTTGGCTGCGTCGCTCATCAAGCCCGAGCCGGGTTCAATACCGACGATCTTGTTGCCGAACTTGTCGGCGTTTTCGTTGAGCTGCTCAATCGAGTCGATTGGCACGTACTTGGGCACAGCGATCGCCTGGTACAGGCCGTGGGAAACTGGAGAGATCTTTTCTAGGCGGCTCTTATTACGGTTCCAGAAATCCTGGGCCACGTAGTCGATCTGCGAGGCGAGGATCTGCACGTCACCCTTGCTCAGGGCCGCATAAGCGATGCCCCACTCCGAGAACGAAGTCACCTTGACGGTGTAGCCGGCGTCCTCCAGTACTTTCTTGGTGATACCGGTGATGGGCGTGAGGTCTTCCCAGGATAAGGTGCCCATGTTGATGACCTTTTCTTCGGCATGGGCCTGACACAGCCCTAAACCGATCATCGCGATTGCGCACAGTGCCTTGCGGATACGATTCATGTTGAACTCCTGCATTGTGGTGGCGGGGCGTTGAGCCCTGTTTTTGTTGAAATTCACCTGCGTGCATCCCTGGTCGGTCAACGTCCGTCCATGGCGGGTACTGCAAAACGGTCTTACGAGCGCGTGTCAGCCGCTGTTGATATCGCGTGCAACGTCTTCAACCAGGCTTTGCGGGGCGATGAACATCTGCATGTTGCAGCGCGAAAGCTCCCAGTGTTCGAACACCAAATCGACTACCGCGCCTTCGTCGTGCCGGCTGAAAGCTTCAATGAAGCTGTCGTGATGCTCGACGGCCAAGCACAGGTGGCGCTCCATGTCGCTGTTGCGTGGACGGAAAAAGGTGTGGCCGATACGTGCGTGGTCGATCAATAGGCGGCCAAGACTGGGTTCGAGATAAGGATTGCCCGACATCTCGCCCATGATCTCGTGGAAGCGGTTGTTCTCGACGACCATCGCCCGAGGGTCGCGAACTTGGCTCGCCGTGCGAAAACGCTCCTGGGTGTCATGTAGGTCCCGCAGTTGAGCGGGCTTGTAGTTTTGAACGGCGAGTCGCCCGACGGCGGCATACACCATGGGCGCCACAAGGAAAAAGTTACGCAGGGTGTTGTGGTTCATCGGTGCCACTCGGGCGCCACGATGTTCCTGTATGTCCAGATAGCCTTCACCCGCCAGGCGGCGAAACACCTCTCTCACAGGGGTACGCGATAGCCCGTATCGTTCGCTTAGCCCCAGCTCGTCCAGCAATTGGTCGGGGCTCAATTCCATGGTCAGAATCTGGCCTTTCAGATCCTCGTACAGCTCATTTTTGCCGCCTCTCATGGAACCCCCCACCGTTCACCAAAACCCGGAGTGATCACTGTTTGATTCAGACTGGCACGGGATCTGAGCCCCGTCAACGCGATTGTATTCTTTGTGTATACCAAGAAAATTTCGAAAGAATGCCGCGAGCCCAGTGGTCATCAGCCTTTGCGGCGGCTGCGCTGGGCACCGCTATGGTCGTAGGTTGGCATGATATTGTCGCGGATAGAAATGTGCGCTTCGAGTCATCGTGATCACGCTTTACCGATGGTCGAAAAACCAGTAGACACATTGTCTAACCATCCCTATATTCATTATACAAATTGTAGACACAACAATATGAAAACCAAGAAAGCCGCCATGAAAGCAATAGCTGAGGCTCATCCACTGATCGGTGAAGTGCCGCTGGACCGCAAGGGTGTCCTCGCTGATGCCTTGCGTCGGCGCATCCTGAGCATGGAGCTGGCACCTGGCGCGGTGGTCGATGAGCTGGCCTTGAGTGAAGAGTTCGGCCTGTCCCGCCCGCCGGTTCGCGAGTTGCTCAGACAAATCGCAGCAGAGGGCTACATCGAATTGGAAGCCAATCGCGCGCCTCGCGTGGCTGCGATGAATCACGATTCCCTGCATAGCTTTTTCTTGGCAGCGCCATTGATCTACATCGCGACGACGCAGTTGGCGGCTACACATGCAACTGCGCGTGAGATCGATGGGCTCAAGGCCATTCAGGCGATGTTCCGCCAGGCCATTGAAGAGCGCGATGTGGAAAACCGAGTGCTCTACAACGATGCCTTCCATCTGGAGATCGGCCGGATGGCGCATAACGACTACTTGTTGCCCAGCCTGCGGCGCCTTCTGATCGACCACACAAGGCTGGGCAAGATCTTCTATCGACACCCGACCACTGATGACATGCAGCGCGACCTAGAGCTCGCCTGCCAGCAGCACGATCAAATGATCGATGCCATCGAGCGTCGTGATCCTGAAACTGCCGGGCAGCTTGTGCGCGAGCACTTCGAGTTGTCCCGTCGCCGCATGGCCGAATACGCGGCGCCCCAAGGGATGGAAGTGGCACTGGCCTTATGAAGTAATGCTCACCGCGCGCCAATATCCGGCAGGATGCCGGGTATGGCGAGGCGTGATGAGGAACAGACGCTAACAACAATATCTGGTTCCTGAAATGACAAAGATCACCTCGTTGCCCGCCGACGACACCACGTGTGGTTGGTACCACCTGAGCAAAGGACGGCAGATCAAAGCTCCGCACCACGGGCACACCGCCGCACGTTGGGTTGTGGTCGGCGCTGGCTTTACCGGGTTAGCCGCTGCACGCCAGCTGGCGTTGAATTTTCCGGATGACCAGATCGTGCTGCTTGAAGCCCAGGAAGTTGGGTTCGGTTCGTCAGGGCGCAATGCTGGTTTTGCCATCGACCTGCCTCATGACATCGGCGCCGACGACTACATCGGTGACATCGCCATCGCCAGAACCACGCTGAAGCTCAATCTCAGCGGACAGTCATTCCTCAAGGAACTGGTGGAACGCTATCAGATCGATTGCCAGATGAAGCATTGCGGCAAGTACCAAGCTGCCGTAGAGCCACGCGGCATTGCCGTCCTGGATGCCTACCGGCGCGGCTTGGACAAACTCGATCAGCCTTACGAGATGATTGACGCCGATCAGCTTCCAGAACATATCGGCACCCATTTCTACCGCAAGGCCCTGTTCACTCCGGGTACTTCTCTTATTCAGCCCTCGGCGTTGGTAAAAGGGTTGGCAGATAATCTGCCGCCGAATGTCACGCTCCATGAGCAGACGCCGATCACTGAAATTGAATACGGCGCAAAAACCGTGCTCAAGCATGCCAATGGCTCGATCATAACTGACAAGCTGGTGCTCACTACCAACGCTTTCGGTATGAGTTTCGGGTTTCTCAAAGGCCGCATGCTGCCGGTGTTCACTTATGCCAGCCTGACCCGTCCGATGAACGAAGAGGAGCAGGCGAGGCTAGGTGGTAAGCCATACTGGGGCGTCATTCCCGCTGATCCATTCGGCACCACTGTGCGTCGCACGCCAGACAACCGTTTGTTGATCCGTAACAGTTTCAGTTTCAACCCCGACGGCCGTGCCAATCGCAAATACCTCGAACGCTTCGTGGTTCGTCATCGTGATGCCTTCGAACGTCGATTCCCGATGCTGCCAAACATGCCCTTCGAATACACCTGGGGCGGTGCACTGGCAATGTCGCGAAATCACATGGGGTATTTTGGGGAGTTGGCGCCTAACGTTTATGGTGCCCTTTGCTGCAATGGTTTGGGTGTTACTCGCGGCACCGCCACCGGCAAACTTTTGGCTGACTGGCTGGCGGGTGAGAAGAATGAACTGATCGATTTTGTTCGCCATGCACCAGGACCGTGTGCGAACCCACCGGCGCCCTTGGTGTCGCTGGGTTTGAACCTGAATCTGAAATGGGGACAGTACCGCGCCGGAAAAGAAAGCTGAATTAGTTTATATCGCTATAACTTATTGATATTTGCAGGGCAATAATTTGCCCGGACTGCGGTTTCTATTGCGTGCTGTTTAGGGTCGAAGCGCACTTCGACAAGACGGAGCTGAATGAGGTTTTCAGCTTCGCGGAGGCGTTCGTCCTTAAACAGGCTGCACTTTGGTCGTGGCAGGAGAAAACAATGACAAATTCCAATGTATCAATCGAAGATGTACCAATTAACGGATTTCACCAGTTTCTGACCGTACGTTCTGGCGGTGGATCGTTCGTTGACGGTTACGTGTTGAGCATCGTTGGCGTGGCCATGGCTCAGATGTCCGTCGGGCTTGGTCTGTCCAGCTTTTGGCAGGGTATAATTGCCGCCTCGGCGCTGATCGGCATCTTCTTCGGTGGCTTCTTAGGAGGCTGGCTGACCGATCGATTTGGTCGCAAACGCGTGTTCTTCGTCGGCCCAATTCTTTTCATTCTCTCTTCAATCGCGCAGTTCTGGGTCGAATCAGCACTAGCACTGTTCTTGTTGCGGTTTGTCATTGGTATCGCGGTTGGCATTGAATATCCTGTAGCCACATCGCTGCTGGTGGAATTCCTGCCCAAGAAGAACCGGGGTCCGCGTCTGGCCACCCTCACTGTGCTGTGGTTCGCGGGTGCAGCTGTGGCTTACATGGTTGGAGAAGCGATACTTCACTATGGTGGCGAGGATGCCTGGCGCATGGTATTGGCCAGCGCCGCAGTAGTGGGTAGTGCGTTGTTGATGGTGCGCCTTGGTACGCCGGAGTCGCCACGCTGGCTTATCAGCAAGGGCCGCAGCGCCGAGGCTGAGCAGATCATCAAGCAGGTATATGGCAATGATTTCTCGCTGCGCAACCTGCCAGAAGAGCCAAAAACCCGAAAACTTTCATTCCTCAGCTTGCTGCATTCGGGCTACGGCAAGCGCATGCTGTTCGTCACCATGTTCTGGACGTGCTCGGTCATTCCGGTCTTCGCCGTCTATGCCTTCGCCCCGAAGGTACTCGGTGCACTGAATTTAAAAGGTGAGTGGGCGTCGATCGGCTCCGTTGCCATCACCTGCCTGTTCGTCGTTGGCTGCATGATCGCTACACGCCTGATCAACAGTATTGGCCGGCGCACCACCCTGCTGCACAGCTTCCTGTGGTCGGGATTGGCGTTACTCGGTTTGGGCGCATTCAGTAGCGGTTCGGAAATGCTGATTCTGGTGCTGTTCGGCGCCTATGCACTGTTTATCGGTGGTGCACAGGTTCTGCAGCTGGTTTATCCCAACGAACTGTTTCCTACCGAAATCCGCGCTGGCGCGGTGGGTGTGGGCACCTCTATGTCGCGGGTCGGCGCTGCCGTCGGTACCTGGTTGGTCCCGATTGCCCTCGATACCTACGGAATCGGCGCAACCATGTATGCCGCCGCAGCAGTGACTTTCGTCGGCCTGGCGTTCTCCTTCGCGCTGGCACCCGAAACCCGATCGATGAATCTTCAACAGGCCGCCTCGCTCGCCTGACCTGAAACACAGCCGTCGCGGCGCGTTGCGTCGCGGCTTTCACTACCAAATGTATCCTTGGAGAACCTACCGTGAAATTTGAAGGCATCTACACCCCGGCAATCACTCCACTGGCAGCGGACGGCTCGATCGACAAAGCGGCTTTCGCCGAAGTGCTCGAGTACTTGGTCGAATCGAAGATTCACGGCGTGATCATCGGCGGCTCGACCGGTGAATACTATGCCCACACCAATCAGGAGCGCATCGAACTGGCTGCTCAGGCCAAGGATGTGCTCAATGGTCGCTTGCCGCTGATCGTTGGTACCGGTGGCATTCGCACCGAAGACGCCGTGGCTTTCGCCCAGCACGCCAAGGAAATCAAGGCGGATGCGCTGCTGGTCGGTACCCCGCCGTACGCGTTGCCTACCCAGCAGGAAATCGCACTGCACGTCAAAGCAGTCGACGCCGCCGCCGACCTGCCGATCATGCTTTACAACTACCCAGGCCGCATGAGCGTGAGCATGGGTGAGGAGTTCTTCGACGCCGTCGCCGATGTGAAGAACATTGTCGCCATCAAGGAAAGCTCTGGTGACATGGCCCAGCTCCACCGCCTGGCGATCAAGCGCCCGAACATCCAGCTGTCCTGCGGCTGGGACGATCAGGCACTGGAATTCTTCGCCTGGGGCGCCAAGAGCTGGGTTTGTGCCGGCTCCAACTTCATCCCACGCGAGCACTTGGCTCTGTACGAAGCCTGCGTGATCGAGAAGGACTTCGACAAAGGCCGCAAGATCATGGGAGCCATGATGCCGCTGATGGACTTCCTCGAAGGTGGCAAGTTTGTACAGGCCATCAAGAATGGTGTTGCTTTGAACGGTCTGAAGACCGGCGGCGTACGCAAGCCGCTGTACGACCTGGACGAGGCCGAAAAGCAGGAACTCAAGCGTGTGGTCACCGAACTGAAAGCCACCATCGCCCAGATCAAATAAGGAGATTGGAACATGGCTGAATTACTGAGCAAGGCACAATACGCGGCTATCGCTGCCGACCTGCAACTGCGTACCAAGGCGTTCATCGACGGTGAGTTCCGCGATGCCATCTCCGGCCGCACGTTTGTCACTACCAATCCGGCCACCGGCAAGCAGCTTGCCGAGGTCGCGGCCTGCGACGCTGACGATGTCCATATCGCCGTGGCCGCAGCCAAGCGCGTGTTCGAAGCAGGCACCTGGTCGAAGATGCAGCCAAACGACCGTAAGCACGTACTGCAGAAGTTTGCCCAGCTGCTGGAAGATAACGCCCACGAACTGGCGGTATTGGAGGCGCTGGACAGCGGCAAGCCAGTCAGCGAATGCCAGACCGTCGACGTGCCGGAAACGATCCACACCATCCGCTGGCATGCCGAGCTGATCGACAAGATCTACGACGCCACCGCCCCGACAGGCAACGCTGCGGTGACCATGGTGGTGCGCGAAGCCATCGGTGTGGTCGGCCTGGTGCTACCTTGGAACTTCCCGCTGCTGATGCTGGCCTGGAAGATCGCACCGTCGCTGGCCGCCGGTTGCTCTGTCGTGGTCAAGCCGGCCAAGGAAACAACCCTGAGCGCGCTGCGCGTGGCCGAGCTGGCCCATGAGGCGGGCATCCCTGCTGGCGTGTTCAACCTGGTGCCTGGCGGTGGCCGTGAAGTGGGCGAAGCCATCGGCCGCCACATGGACATCCCGATGGTCAGTTTCACTGGCTCCACCGACACCGGCCGCCTGTTCCTGAAATACGCCGCCGAGTCCAACCTTAAGCGCATCGTCCTGGAGCTGGGTGGCAAGAACCCGGCCGTGGTCATGAACGACTGCGAAAACCTGGACGAAGTGGCCCAGTTTGTTACCGCCGGTGCGTTCTGGAACATGGGCGAAAACTGCTCCGCCTCCTCGCGCCTGATCGTCCACAAAGACGTCAAGGACGAGCTGCTTGGGCTGATCGCCAAGCACCTGAAGGACTGGAAGCTGGGCGACCCGCTCGATCCGGACAACCGTCTGGGCGCCATGGTCAGCAAGTCGCACTTCGAGAAGGTGAAGTCGTACCTGGAATACGCGGCCGAGCAGAAACTCAGCATCGTTCAGGGCGGCGAAACCGAGGAAGGCGTGTTCGTGCAACCGACCATCGTCGACAACGTTGGCCGCGACAACAAGCTGTTTGTCGAGGAAATCTTTGGTCCGGTGCTAAGTGTCACCAGCTTCGAGACCATCGATGAGGCGATCGAACTGGCCAACGATACCGTCTACGGCCTGGCCGCTTCGGCCTACACCGGCAGCCTGCGCAATGCACTGCGCCTGTCGCGTGAAATCCGCGCGGGCGTGGTCACAGTCAACTGTTTCGGCGAAGGTGATGTGACCACGCCGTTCGGTGGTTACAAGGAGTCTGGCTTCGGTGGGCGGGACAAGTCCATCTGGGCCCATGATCAGTACACGGAGCTGAAGACCATCTGGATCAACGCTTCGTGACTGGTGGGACGCAGGTGGTGCAATCGCCTGCGTCCTGATCCCGCGCTGTTCTGACGGAGTTCGGTGCGGACCCGGCCACTGCCCCTCCGGGCAGTGGCTTTTTTGCAGCAGTGGCGATCGACTGGGTGATAGGCATTGCATGCATCGAACAAATTCAGCCCCGTCAGGTCATGCTGGGCTTCAAGTGATTCCTACGAATTGGTGAAGAGGGCATGTCAGATGGCTCGTCTGGACCGGCGCTGTGGACAGCAATACTGATCGCCTGGATTACCCTCAACGAGGCGGCTTCCACATGCGCGGGTTCCATGGCGTCACGCCTGAGACAGAGTCCACCAGCCACTACTTCTGGACCATGGCGACGAACCCGAAAAGCAATGTGGAAGCGGTCAAGGCAAAGGTAGTGGAGCAGACGGGCTTGACCTTTGATGAGGACAAGGCAGTCATTGAAGCTCAATACAAGAATATGTTGCAGTTCGGTCCGCTGCCGATGGTGGATATCCATGAGGGTGTCGGTGCCAACCGCGCCCGCAAGATCGTTGATCAGCTTCGTAGACCGACCGTCTGAGTGCGAAAGCGGCAACGGCCGCTTTTTATCCGTTTACACCATGACAAAAACTTCCGCAATCACCTCTAGGGCAACTTGTTCGAAGTTTTCCTAACTCTCTCTACTTTTGCCCGATATCACGATACGCTGTTGAGCAGTCACACAATATTTACTACGTGCTGATTGGCCAACCGCTACGCATCGCGACGATCAGGCCAACAACCCACAGCCCAGGAAAACCCGAAATTCCCAAACGGCTACCCTTTGTACGCTTTGATCACCGCAACATCGGCGTACAGCGGCATTCCCAACACGTGCTGTCGTGCTTTAGATTTCGCGGGTATGCTTGCCTTCGGCCAGCAGAATTTGTCCCAGATTCACAACGTCGAAACCTGTCGCCGTAAGACTCAGTCGAAAAACTTTCCCTGCCTACCATTGTCATCTAAATTGGATCCGAAGATGGTGTTTTCGGAACCCGGCTCGCTCGACGGAGGGTCGGATCAGCCCCCGCCAGCGATTCTAGGATGAACGCAGCTGGAGGCTGTGTGCCATGATTTCGATAAGAAGCTCCTACCATCCCATCGACGCCGCGATCTTGTGGTGTGATCTCTCAGAGCACGAAGACGAAATACTGCAGGTTGACTTGTCACAACCAGGCAGCGTGCGAAAGCATTTCCCGCAGTGGCCTAATCTGCACGACCATGTCGAGTGCATCTACGACGCCATTCTCAGCGGCGAATTGCCAGCGAGCTACCTGGGGCAGCCGATTACGTCCGACAGTCACGTGCATCGGGTCTACTACTCCATTCGGCGCACCGACCTCTTGGTCTGGTTCGTACGTAGCCTGCCAGATCAAAGGCCTGCCTTTCTCTTTGCCCAAAACGCTGATCACTCGGGATGCGTCAGCCTGAATGCACATTTAGCCAAGCAAGCCGAGCTTGACTTTGCTCTGACTAGTCTTGAGCAGCTGCAACAAAGCTATGCTGCCGCCGCTGACGAGATGGCAGCGCTCTCCACCCTCAACGACAAGCTGAAAGCGCGCCTCATCTCTCTTGGCATCCCGTCCGAGACCTCCGAAGCCATGCATAACATGCTGATTGGCGCAATGCTGGAGACCACGCTCGGGAAAAACCCAAACGGCAAGCAGCAGTCGATCTATTCCAGCCAGGCAGCGTTGGTGCAAGCCATTCTGCTGCAATTCCCTCGGGTGGAAGGCCTGAGCAAAAGTACCATTGATCGGCGATTTGCCGACGCGCGCCGACTTATAGCCCAGGTAAAACGGGGCTGACGCCACATTGTCAGGCAATGCCCGGCATTGCCTGACAATGTTTTTCGCCCTGTTCCGACCTTCACTGACTGTCACTTCCCACCACGCGCCACCCGGCGCTATGGAGTGACATCATGCAACCGAACAGCACTGCCCCACTGCCTGCCGACCGCCACATCATGCGCCGCGATGAAGTGGAGCAGAAAACCGGTTTCAAGCGCTCTCATATCTATAACCTGATGAAGGCCGGACAGTTTCCGCAATGTCGGCGCATCGGCACCCGTGCGGTCGGTTGGGATTCTCTGGAAATCGAACAGTGGGTTCAGGACCGACTGTCCACGGGGGACTGACTCATGGACGTCCTCTCGCTGATCTCGACCAAGGGCGGCGCGGGCAAGACTACCGTCGCAGCGAACCTGGGCGGTGTGCTCGCCGATGCCGGCCTTCGCGTCCTGCTGCTGGACATGGACAGCCAGCCGACGCTGTCCAGCTACTACGCCTTGAGCAAATCCCGTGAGGCCGGTAGCTACGAACTTATCGCGCAGCGACTCACGGCGCCTGATCAGGTGATCTCTACCACTGTCATCCAGCAGCTGGATTTGATCGTCTCCAACGACCGCGCCGGACACATCAGCACCCTGCTGCTGCACGCGGCCGATGGCCGTCTGCGCCTGCGCAACCTGCTGCCTGCCTTCGAGGAGCATTACGACGTACTGATCATCGACACCCAAGGCGCACGCAGCGTGGTCGTGGAGATGGTCATCCTCGCCTCCGCTTGCGCGCTGTGCCCGGTCCCGCCGGAAATGCTCGCCGCACGAGAGCTGCGCAGGGGTACGCTGGGGCTGTTCGAAGAGTTGGAACCCTACCGCTACCTCGGCGTTGACTTGCCATCGGTAAAGCTGCTGCTCAACCAAGTCAATGCCAACCGCCGCGATACGCGCTTGATCATGCAGAGCCTACAGGCCTCTTTTCAGGCCGATCCGCATGTCAGCGTCTGCAGCACGGTGATCCCCGACCGTGTGGCCTATCCCAATGCCGCCTCGCTCGGCCTCCCCGTGCACCGAGTGGAAATGACTCCACCGGCCGGGAGACGCAGTCCTTGCGCAGCAGAGGTCATGCGCGGCCTGGCCATCGAGCTATTCCCGCAATGGGCCCAGCAGATCGATGCGCTCGCCGCGCGTGCGCCCGGCATTCTAACTGACGCTGGGCAACAACTGCTCCGGCGCGTCTGATTGGAGGATGAGTGATGAAGCCACCAACCTCCGAAAACATCACGCGTCAGTTGCAACAGGCGCACTTTCCGCAGAAACATGACTGCGACCTCACCATGGCCCCCGTTGGCGATACACCGATGGTGGTCAGTCTCGAGCAACTGCAGCCCTACGAGCTCAACCCGCGCGTGGTGCGCAACCCGCTGTATGACGACATCAAAGCGTCGATTCGCGAGCGCGGCCTGGATCAGCCGCCCGCCATCACCCGCCGTCCCAATGAAGCGCATTTCATCATCCGCAACGGCGGTAACACGCGCCTGAGCATCCTCGGTGAACTGTGGCAGGAAACGCGCGAAGAACGCTTCTTCCGTATCCATTGCCTGTTCCGCCCCTGGCAGTCGGAGTCACATGCCTTGCTCGGACACCTGGCCGAGAGTGACTTGCATGGCCAGTTGACGTTTATCGAGCGGGCCCTCGCTGTGACGAAGCTCCAGGACATGTTCCAGAACGGCGAAGCTCGCCTCACCCAGCACGAGCTCGCGACGCGTTTGAGTGAGGGCGGCTATCCCATCTCGCAATCACACATCAGCCGCATGTTCGACGCGCTCGAGCACCTGCTCCCTGCTATCCCGCAGATGCTGTACGCGGGCCTGGGCAAATCTGCCATCGTACGCCTCATCAGTTTGCGACGGCGAGCGGAGTCGATTTGGAACCGGTACTTCGGTGCTCCCGAGCAGTTTCCTCTGTTGTGGTTCGAGGTTCTGTCAGCGTTCGACGGTGAAAAGCCCGAACTGGAGTCGAGTGAGCTGCAGGATGAACTGATTGCCAGAATGGCGGTGAGCCTAGAGCAAACACCTCGTCTGTTGGCTCTGGAGATGCACCAGGAGCAATCCCCTTCGC
>NZ_JABMCW010000088.1:0-18364 GCF_013179705.1 Pseudomonas sp. CM25
GTGAAATTTCCGCCCGGCTGTTCAACCATTTGTTCTTTTTTTCGAACAGCCTATTGTCCAACACCCCAGCAGCCGCTTAGCATTCGTTTGAGATTTCAAACGCTCGATGCCCTGCCTTGGGCGCTTTTCAACAATCAACAATTCGGGAAGCCGACATGCAGCTCAAAGACGCTCAGTTGTTCCGCCAGCAAGCCTATATCAATGGTGAGTGGCTGGATGCGGACAATGGCCAGACCATCAAGGTGACCAACCCGGCCACCGGCGAAGTCATCGGCACCGTGCCGAAGATGGGCACTGCGGAAACCCGCCGCGCCATCGAAGCCGCCGACAAGGCCCTGCCGGCCTGGCGTGCCCTGACCGCCAAGGAGCGTTCGACCAAGCTGCGTCGCTGGTTCGAACTGATGATCGAGAACCAGGACGACCTGGCTCGCCTGATGACCACCGAGCAAGGCAAGCCGCTGGCTGAAGCCAAGGGCGAAATCGCCTACGCCGCCTCGTTCATCGAGTGGTTCGCCGAAGAAGCCAAGCGCGTCTACGGCGACACCATCCCGGGTCACCAGCCAGACAAGCGCCTGATCGTCATCAAGCAGCCAATCGGCGTTACCGCGGCCATCACCCCGTGGAACTTCCCGGCCGCCATGATCACCCGTAAAGCCGGCCCGGCCCTGGCCGCTGGCTGCACCATGGTGCTCAAGCCTGCCTCGCAGACCCCGTACTCCGCCCTGGCCCTGGTTGAACTGGCCCACCGTGCCGGCATCCCGGCTGGCGTGCTGAGCGTGGTTACCGGCAGCGCCGGCGAAGTTGGTGGCGAGCTGACCGGCAACTCCCTGGTGCGCAAGCTGTCCTTCACCGGCTCGACCGAAATCGGTCGCCAGCTGATGCAGGAATGCGCCAAGGACATCAAGAAGGTTTCCCTGGAGCTGGGTGGCAACGCCCCGTTCATCGTGTTCGACGACGCCGACCTGGACAAGGCGGTCGAGGGCGCGATCATCTCCAAGTACCGTAACAACGGCCAGACCTGCGTCTGCGCCAACCGTATCTACGTGCAGGACGGCGTTTACGACGCGTTCGCCCAGAAGCTGGCCGCTGCCGTTGCCAAGCTGAAGATCGGTAACGGCCTGGAAGACGGCACCACCACTGGCCCGCTGATCGACGGCAAGGCTGTCGCCAAGGTTCAGGAACACATCGAAGATGCCGTTTCCAAAGGCGCCAAGGTGCTGTCCGGTGGCAAGCTGATCGAAGGCAACTTCTTCGAGCCGACCATCCTGGTCGACGTACCGAAGACCGCTGCCGTCGCCAAGGAAGAGACCTTCGGCCCACTGGCGCCACTGTTCCGCTTCCAGGACGAAGCCGAAGTCATCGCCATGTCCAACGACACCGAGTTCGGCCTGGCTTCGTACTTCTACGCCCGTGACATGAGCCGTGTGTTCCGTGTTGCCGAAGCCCTGGAATACGGCATGGTGGGTATCAACACCGGCCTGATTTCCAACGAAGTTGCACCGTTCGGTGGCATCAAGGCTTCGGGCCTGGGTCGCGAAGGTTCCAAGTACGGTATCGAGGACTACCTCGAAATCAAATACCTGTGCATCAGCGTTTGATAGCACGGTAAAGGCTTTACCTCTGCCAGCGGGGCGCGAGAGCGACGTCTCGCTGGCCTTTTTTACATGTGGTACCTGGTGGCCAGGGCGTTTGCGGCAGTCGATCAACGAATACTGTTCGCCAGCACACCCAGCCACCCCCGAATAAAAGCGCCATTCCTGTCGGCGCAATGAGGGCATTATGAGCAAGACCAACGAATCCTTGATGCAACGTCGTGTAGCCGCCGTCCCACGTGGCGTCGGCCAGATCCACCCGATCTTCGTCGACACCGCGAAGAACTCGACCGTGATCGACGTTGAAGGCCGCGAACTGATCGACTTCGCCGGCGGCATCGCAGTACTGAACACCGGCCACCTGCACCCGAAAGTGGTCGCGGCCGTTCAAGAGCAGCTGACCAAGGTCAGCCACACCTGCTTCCAGGTGCTGGCCTACGAACCCTACGTAGAGCTGTGCGAAAAGATCAACAAGCTGGTACCAGGCGACTTCGACAAGAAGACCCTGCTGGTCACCACCGGCTCCGAAGCCGTTGAAAACGCCGTGAAGATCGCCCGTGCCGCCACTGGCCGCGCTGGTGTAATCGCCTTCACCGGCGCGTACCACGGCCGCACCATGATGACCCTGGGCCTGACCGGCAAGGTCGTGCCGTACTCCGCTGGCATGGGCCTGATGCCAGGCGGCGTGTTCCGCGCGCTGTTCCCGAACGAGCTGCACGGTGTGAGCGTTGACGAAGCCATCGCTTCGGTCGAGCGTATCTTCAAGAACGACGCCGAGCCTAAAGACATCGCCGCAATCATCCTCGAGCCAGTACAAGGCGAAGGCGGCTTCCTGCCAGCGCCGAAAGAGCTGATGAAGCGCCTGCGCGCCCTGTGCGACCAGCACGGCATTCTGCTGATCGCCGACGAAGTACAGACTGGCGCTGGCCGTACCGGCACCTTCTTCGCCATGGAGCAGATGGGCGTCGCGCCTGACCTGACCACCTTCGCCAAATCCATCGCTGGCGGCTTCCCGCTGGCCGGTGTCTGCGGCAAGGCCGAGTACATGGACGCCATCGCTCCGGGCGGCCTGGGCGGTACCTACGCCGGTTCGCCGATCGCTTGCGCTGCGGCCCTGGCCGTGATCGAAGTGTTCGAAGAAGAGAAACTGCTGGACCGCAGCAAGGCTGTAGGTGAGCGCCTGACCACCGGCCTGCGCGAAATCCAGAAGAAGCACCCGATCATCGGCGACGTCCGTGGCATGGGTTCGATGATTGCCGTCGAAGTGTTCGAGAAAGGCACTCACACCCCTGACGCTGCTGCTGTTGGCCAGGTTGTGGCCAAGGCACGTGACAAGGGTCTGATCCTGCTGTCCTGCGGCACCTACGGCAACGTCCTGCGTATCCTGGTCCCGCTGACCGCCGAAGACGCACTGCTGGACAAAGGCCTGGCCATCATCGAAGAGTGCTTCGCTGAACTCGCCTGATGTGACACGCTTCTGAAAAAACCCGCCTCGGCGGGTTTTTTTTATGCCCAGAAAAGCCTAGGGGCGCTATGGTTGTCGGAGGACTGGCTTAGGAAGCTGCGAAGGATTGTGTGTCAGGGCTATTCAGGAGTAGTTGGCGATGAACGCTGCAGACCCCACCCCGCCCAGCGTGCTGATTGTCGAGGGCGACCCCTGGGTACGTGACATGCTACGGGAGATGCTGCTCAGCGTGCGTTGCGACGCCCGCCTGCAGGTATGCGCCGACGGCTCGCAGGCGCTGACCGCCTTGTCCAGCAAACCTGACCTGATCATTGCTGCTCGCGAGCTGGCTGGCGTCGATGGCCTCGATCTGCTGCGCAAGGTGCGCGCAAAAGGGCCGGGGTTGCCGTTCATCCTCATGAGCAACCGCAGCGACAGCGCCAGCGTGCGCGAAGCACTGCCCCTGCACCCGACCGCCTACCTGAGCAAGCCGCTGAACCTGGACACCCTGCGCAAGCGCCTGGAAGAGCTGCTGGTGGCCGTTGGCGAGGAGATCCTCTGCCCGGTGCCAGCCTTGCAGGAAGGTGCCAGCCTGCCGGCCTACCTTGAGCAGCGCCGAGCTACCGCTGATGGCGGGCCGCTGCTGGCCGACGTGCAGGTGGCGATCAAGCGCGCCCTCAACCCTCAGGGGTTGAACCTGAAGGTGCTCGAAGAGGAAGTGCGCAGCGACCCTCAGGTGACTGCCGTGTTGATTGCAGCAGCAAACAGCGCAGCATTGCACCGCGACGCACCTGTGCAGACGTTGCTGCAGGCGCTGAACAAGCTGGGCACCACCCAGAGCATGAACCTGATCCTGGGCATGACCCTCAAGCGCAGCGCACGCCTCAGCGACCCGCTGCTGGCGCAGCATGCGGCGCATTACTGGAACCTTTCCCTGCACACGGCCGAATATGGCCGCACCTTGGCGCGCCTGCTCGAGCTGGACGAAGGGCGTTGTTATTGCGCGGGCTTGCTGCATTGCCTGGGCGACCTGGCGGTGCTGCGCTGCCTGCAGGAATGGCAGCTGGCCGGCGGCGAGCTGGACCAGGACAAGGTCCAGCTGTCACTTAATGAATTCGGTGCTGCATTCGGCTCGGCGCTGCGTACCCGCTGGCGTTTGCCGCTGGCACTGCGCGAGTTGATCGCGGCGATCTACCAGCTGGGCGGGGGTGTGTATTCGCGGGAAATCCTGGCCATGAACCTGGCTGGGCAGTTGTCCCGGTTACCGGCTGAGCAGGGGTTGGAGAAGGTGGCCGGCGGCAAGACGGCGCGTTTGCTCAAGTTGGGTTTGCCGGAGCTGAGCCGGTTGCGCAAGGTGGAAAGTCCTGAAACCAAGCCGCAGGAAGAGCCGCCGATGGCTGAGGCCGAAGTGTCGGGCTGATGTTGGGGCCGCTTTGCGGCCCATCGCCGGCAAGCCAGCTCCCACCTCGACCGTATTGACCTTACGCCCTCGGCAGTACATGTGGGAGCTGGCTTGCCGGCGATGGGGGGCAAAGCACCCCCAGGTTCTCAGCCGCGGACGATCTGGTTCTTGCCCTGCCGCTTGGCCTGGTACATCGCCGCATCGGCCCGGGCATACAAGCTGTCCAGTGTCACGTCTTCATCGGTCAGCCCGGTCAGCCCCTGGCTCACTGTTACCCCGTAGGTCTGCTCCCCATGGCTGAAACTCAAACGCTGAATCTGCCGCTGCAGGCGCTCTGCAATCTGTTCGGCTACCTCGGCACTGCAACCCGGGAAAACCGCCGCAAATTCTTCGCCACCAATACGCCCGAACAGGTCGCCACGGCGTAGCACGGCCTTGCCGCTGTCGGCGATCTGCTGCAACACCTGGTCGCCTTCCTGGTGGCCATAGCTGTCGTTGATGCGCTTGAAGTCGTCGATGTCCAGTAGCAGGAAGGCCAGCGGGGTACCGTCTTCACGGGCGCTGTCGAAGGCCTGCTGGGCGCATTCGAAGAAGTGCCGACGGTTGCTGCTCTGGGTCAGCACGTCGGTGGTGGCCAGGCGCTGCAGTTCGCCCTCAAGCTGCTTTTTCTCGGTGATATCTTCGGCGATGCCGACAATGATCACCCGGTCGCCATCGTGCTGCTGGTTGATGTAGCACTTGTCGCTCAGCCAGCGCACCTGGCCGTCAGCGTTGATGATGCGGTATTCGCGGTCTTCCACCGCGCCCTTGAGCAGCACCTGGGCCAGGCTGCGCTCGGCGAACTCCAGGTCGTCGGGGTAGATGCTGTCGCGCCACTCGTTGAAGTCGGCCATTACCAGGCTGGTCGGGCGGCCGAAGATGCGTTCGTAGGCGGGGCTCACGTACAACACCTGGCGGGTTTCCCAGTCGAAGGCCCAGAGCACCGCGTTGACGCTATCGAGCAGCGAGCTGAACAGCTGCTCGCGTTCGCTCAGGCGGGCAACCTCGCCTTGGGCATGCAGCAGCGCAAGCAGCGTCTGGGCGGCTTCGGGAGGCGGTGTCCCGGTTAGCGTCGTTGGAATGTTCTTGGCCATGTGCACAAAGCAGGTCTCGACAGGAAAGCGTGCGGCCAGCATCCGGCCCGCCACGCGGGCGATGTGCCGTTTTTGAGTAGAGACGAAGGGGTGAAGTTCCGGTCGGCACGCCCCGCCAGCTGGGCGTACCGATCAACGGCGGTCAGGCGCTGGTAGGGCGCAACGAGTAGGTCTTGAGTTGTGCCGCGAAGTCGCGCAGGGCATGGATACCGCTGGTTTCGGCTTCGTGTACCCAGTCCTTCATGGCCGCCAGCATGTCGTGGCCGTTGGCGCTGGTGCGCGCCCAGATCTGCTGCAGGGCCAGGCGTTTTTCGTAGATGGTCTTCAGCGCCTGGCTGTGGGCCAACAACGACTCGATGCGCACGTGGTGGCGGTCTTCCAGCAGGCTGGTCTCACGCGACAGCAGGCGCTTGGCCCGGCGGAAGTGGTGACTCACCGAGGCATCGACCCGTGCCAGCTCCTGCTTGACCAGCGGGCCGATCACCAGCTTGCGGTACTGGGCCATGATCTGGAAACGGTTGTTGAGGATGGCCATGGCGGTGTCCATGTCCAGGCTGGCCTTGCCGGCAACCCGGTGGGCAATGGGTGCCACGCGCTGCACCTTGGCCAGGCGCAGCAGGCAGAACAGGCGGATCCACGCCCAGCCCATATCGAACTCCCAGCGCTTGACCGACAGCTTGGCCGAGTTGGGGTAGGTGTGGTGGTTGTTGTGCAGCTCTTCGCCACCAATGACGATGCCCCACGGCACCAGGTTGGTGGCGGCGTCGCGGCATTCGAAGTTGCGGTAGCCGACGGCGTGGCCCAGGCCGTTGACCACGCCGGCGGCCCAGAACGGTATCCACATCATCTGCACCGCCCAGATGGTGATGCCGATGGTGCCGAACAGCAGCAGGTCGATCACCGCCATCAGCACGATGCCGCCCAGCTTGTAACGCGAGTAGAGGTTGCGCTCGATCCAGTCATCCGGGCAGTTCTTGCCGTAGATGCGCAGGGTTTCGGGGTTGCGCGCCTCTTCACGGTACAGCTCGGCGCCTTTGCGCAGCACTGTGCCCAGGCCCTTGTACACCGGGCTGTGCGGGTCGTCGGGCGTCTCGCATTTGGCGTGGTGCTTGCGGTGGACGGCGGTCCACTCGCGGGTGTTCTGCGCCGTGGTCAGCCACAGCCAGAAGCGGAAGAAGTGCTTGAGCGCGCCGTTGAGCTCCAGCGCCCGGTGCGCGGAGTAGCGGTGCAGGTAGACCGTGACGCAGACAATGGTCACATGGGTCATCAACAAGGTGATGCCGACCAGTTGCCAGGCCGACAAGTCGAGCAGGCCGTTGTACCACATAGGTGTAAAAACCCTCGGAATGCAGGAGGAGGGGCTGATTATCCCTTGGTGGGGAAATAAAACCAGTCACCCCTTCAGATAGGAAGTCACGACATGTTTCAGCCTTTATAATGCCCCATCCCTGGTCATGGCCTACCCCACCCGACATGTCTGTTTCCGTTCGCGACGCCTTGCGCATGGCTGCGCTGTATGTGGTGCTCTCGATCCTCTGGCTGGCCCTGGCCGAGGTGATGCTGCACAGCATGACTGATGACCCCCTGGCCTTGACCGTGGGGCGACAGATCAATGTGGTGGTCTGGGTGCTGCTCAGTGCCGTACTGATTTACGTGTCACGTGTGCGCCTGCTCAATTTCATTGGTGCGGGCGCACGCTTGCGTTGCGAAGACCGTGAACGGCTGCGCATGGCTGCCGCGGTGTTCGACAGCACGCTGGAAGGCGTGCTGGTGACCGACCGCCAGGGCCTGATTGTGCACGTCAACCGAGCCTTCATGCGTATCACCGGCTATCAGCAGGACGAAGTCATCGGCCAGCGGCCGAGCAAGTTCAAGTCCGGCCGCCATGGCCTGGCGTTTTACCAGCAGATCTTCGCCACCCTGGCCGAAAAGGGCGAGTGGAGCGGCGAAATCTGGAACCGACGCAAAAGCGGCGAAATCTACCCGCAGTGGCAAACCATCTGTGCCATCCGCGATGACGAGGGTGAGGTCAGCCATTACGTGGCGGTGTTCAGCGACATCAGCGCGATCAAGCATTCGGAGCAGGAACTGGCCTACCTGGCCCATCACGACCCGTTGACCGGGCTGCCCAACCGGCTGCTGTTCACTGACCGGCTGGAGCAGGCGCTGGCGGCGGCGCAGGCCAACAAGCGCGGCTGTGCCCTGTTGTTGCTCGACCTCGACCACTTCCAGAGCATCAACGACGGCCTGGGCCACACCATCGGCGACCAGCTGCTGAAGCTGGTGGGCGAGCGCCTGGTGCAAGTGCTGGGTACGGGCGTGACCCTGGCCCGCCTGGGCGGTGACGAATTCGGCGTACTGGCCGAAAACTGCCAGCAGGTTGGCCAGGCGGGCAAGCTGGCGCAGTGCATCATCGAACGCATGCGCGAGCCGTTTCTGTTCGACGGTCATCGCCTGTTTATCAGTGTCAGTGCCGGTATCGGCCTGTTCCCCAGCGACGCGTTGAGTGCCGGGCAATTGCTGCGTAACGCCGACTCGGCGTTGTACAAGGCCAAGAGCAACGGGCGCGCGTGTTATGCGCTGTACACCGAGGAGCTGACCGCCCACGCCCAGCACCGGGTCGAGACGGCCGGCGAGCTGCGTCGGGCATTGGAGCAGGACGAGCTGCGGGTGTTTTTCCAGCCTGTGCATGACCTGGCGACGGGCAGCAAGGTCGGGGTCGAGGCGCTGGTGCGCTGGCAGCACCCTCAGCGCGGCCTGGTGCCACCGGGGGAGTTCATCCCGATTGCCGAGCGCACCGGGCTGATAGCCGAGATTGACACCTGGGTGCTGCGCCAGGCGTGCTGGCAGATGGTGCAATGGCAGGCCGAGGGCCGGCAGTTGGCATTTGTGGCAGTGAATATCTCCAGCCGCCTGTTTGGCCAGCACGATTTGTACCGGCAGGTGGCCGAGGTGTTGCACGACACCGGTCTGGCCCCTGCTTTGCTGGAGCTGGAGGTGACCGAGAGCGCGGTGATGGATGACCCGGAAGTGGCGCTTGAGCAGCTGCATCGGTTGCGTGAGCTGGGGGTGACCTTGGCCATTGATGATTTTGGTACGGGCTATTCGTCGTTGCTGCGGCTCAAGCGCTTGCCGGTGCAAAAGCTGAAGATCGACCAGGGCTTTGTTGCCGGGTTGCCGCTGGATGAGGATGACATCGCGATCGTGCGGGTCATCATCGCCCTGGCCCGCAGCATGGGCATGCAGGTGCATGCCGAAGGGATCGAGCAGGCGGAGCAGGCCGACTTCCTGCTGCAGGAGCAGTGTCAGCTGGGCCAAGGGTACTGGTTCGGGCGGCCGGTACCGGCTGCGGATCTGCGCTGGGATTGAAATTGCCGGGGCCGCTTTGCGGCCCTTTCGCGACACAAGGCCGCTCCTACAGGGATACGCGGTCGCCTGTAGGAGCGGCCTTGTGTCGCGAAAGGGCTGCAAAGCAGCCCCTGCATTCAACGCTTGTTCAAGCCTTTCGCCAAGCGGTCACCGCCCAGCTGGATCAGTGCCACCAGCGCCACCAGCATGGCAATCACGGTCAGCATGATCTGACTGTCGAAGCGCTGGTAGCCATATCGATAAGCAATATCCCCTAAGCCGCCGGCTCCGATGGCTCCGGCCATGGCCGAGGAGTTGATCAGGGTCACCAGGGTAATGGTGAAGCCGCCAACAATTCCCGGCAGCGCCTCGGGCAACAGCACGTGCCAGACGATGTGCCAGCGCCGGCAGCCCATGGCCTGTGCGGCTTCCACCAAACCATGGTCGACTTCGCGCAGGCTGACCTCGGCAATGCGCGCGAAGAACGGCGTTGCCGCGATGGTCAACGGCAGCACCGCCGCCCACACGCCATAAGTGGTACCCACCACCAGCCGGGTAAAGGGGATCAGCGCAACCATCAGGATCAGGAACGGTATCGAGCGGAACAGGTTGACGAACGCGCCCAGCACCCGGTTCAGCAGGGGCGCCTCGAAGATGCCACCTTTGTCGCTGGTGACCAGCAACACCGCCATCGGCACCCCCACCAGCAGGGCGACAAGCGATGACACACCAACCATCAGCAGGGTATCGAGCAAACCTTCGAGCAGGCGATCAAACCACATGGCCCAGTACCTCCACATCCTCGGCCCAGCGGCGGGCACGCTCCAGTAATTGATACGTGTCATGCGGCGAATGCTGTACCGACAGAATCAGCTGCCCCAAGGCATGCTCGCCAATGGTTTCCACACCACCCTGCAACAGGCGCACACGACCACCCAGCTCGTTGAACAGGGCAGACAGCTCGGGCTCGCCGAGCAGGGTCAGCTTCAGCACCACGGCACTGCCGCCGCTCGCCGGGCTGGCCCGCAAACTGGCTTGCAACGCCGCAGGCAAACGGGGCTGCAAGGGTGCCAGGAGGGTGCGGGTGACCTCGTGACGCGGGGCGCCGAACACCCGCCAGACTTCACCTTGCTCGACCACTTGGCCACGTTCGAGCACCACAACTCGGTGGCAGATATCGCGGATCACTGCCATTTCGTGGGTGATCAGCACGATGGTCAGGCCCAGGCGTTGGTTGATGTCGCGCAGCAGCTCAAGGATCGAGGCGGTGGTTTCCGGGTCCAGCGCCGAGGTGGCTTCGTCGCACAGCAGGATTTCGGGGTCGTGCACCAGCGCCCGGGCGATGCCCACGCGCTGTTTCTGCCCGCCGGAAAGCTGCGCCGGGTACATGTGGTGCTTGTCCTGCAGGCCGACCAGTTGCAGCAGGTCGGCCACCTTGCGCTGGCGCTCGGCCTTGGCCACGCCGGCCACCTTCAAGGGCAGCTCGACGTTCTGCCACACGGTCTTGGCCGACATCAGGTTGAAGTGCTGGAAGATCATGCCGATGCGCCGGCGCAGCGCCACCAGGTGGTCCTCGTCGAAGGGTGCGATGTCCACCTGGTCGATCAGCACCCGGCCCTGGCTGGGTTGCTCCAGGCGATTGATGGTGCGCAGCAACGACGACTTGCCGGCGCCGCTGCGGCCGATGATGCCGAAGATCTCGCCATGGCGGATGTTCAGGTCGATGCCGTGCAAGGCCGGTTGCGCTTGGCCTGGGTAGGTTTTGCCCAGGCCGATGAAGCGCACATGGGCCTGATTGACCTCCGGGCGCAGGGCCTGCTCCCTGGCCGTTGGCGGCAGTGGTTGTACGGTGGGCGCCCTGAGCGCGCTGGCCTGGCTCATGTCAGCCCTCCCAACCGGCCTGGTAGAGCTTGCCGTGGGCTTTGTCCAGGGCCGCACGCACGGCAGGCGAGTGCTGATAGATGTCGACGAACCTGGCCAGGCGCCGGTCGTCCTTGCTCTGTGGGCGAATGACGAACTGGATCACGTATTCCTTGTTTTCCAGGCCGTCGAACAGCAGCGCCGAGCCGGCGTCGAAGGTGTTGGCCAGGCGGATGTAGGCCGGGTAGCCCTGCACCAGGTCGGCGTCGTCATAGGCGCGCACCAGCTGCACGGCCTCGACCTGCAGGATCTTCAGCTTTTTCGGGTTGGCGACAATGTCGTCCTCGGTGGCCTTGTAGCCAACCCCGGGCTTGAGGGTGATC
This sequence comes from Pseudomonas sp. CM25, assembly GCF_013179705.1. Lineage (NCBI taxonomy): Bacteria > Pseudomonadati > Pseudomonadota > Gammaproteobacteria > Pseudomonadales > Pseudomonadaceae > Pseudomonas > Pseudomonas sp. CM25. Next base: position 11,163 of record NZ_JABMCW010000088.1, read on the forward strand.
AGGCCTGCCTTGGCCAGCAACTGCAGACCACGCCCGCTGTTGATCGGGTCGTTGGCGATGGCCACGCTGGCACCGGCAGGCAGCTCGTCGAAGCTTTTGTACTTTTTCGAGTACAGCCCGACGTTGTTGATGATCCCCGGGGCATAGGGTACGAGGTTGAAGCCGGCAGCGGCCTTGGCGTTCTCCAGAAACGGGATGTGCTGGAAGTAGTTCACGTCGATATCGCCGCTGTTGAGGCTGACATTGGGCGCGATCCAGTCGCTGAATTCGATCAGCTTCACTTCCAGCCCCTGCTTGTGCGCCTCTTCCACGGCGGCTTCCAGTGGAATGGCAAAGGCGGAGGTGGTGCCGATCTTGAGCGGCTCGGCTGCCAGGGCGGTGGCGGACAGGCCGAGGCCGAGGCCAAGGGCAATGGCCGCGACGGGCCGGAACAGTTTTTCAAGCATGATGCAGGGCTCCAGTCGGGGCAGTGGTCGGGGTAAAGCGATAAGCCGCGCCAGGGTGGCCGGCGGGCAGGTGCGGGTGGTCGGCCTGGAACAGTTTTTCGCGCAGGGTGCCTTCGGCGTAGGCGGTCTTGTAGCGGCCGCGCTGTTGCAGGTGCGGGATGACCAGGTCGATAAAGTCCTCGAAACTTTCCGGAGTTACCGTGCGGGTCAGGTTGAAACCGTCCAGGCCGGTTTCGTCGACCCAGCCGATCAACTGCTCGGCCACTTGCTCGGGCGAGCCGACCAGGGTCACGTAGCGGCCTCCCAAGGCGTGCTGCTGCAGCAGGCGGCGCCGGGTCCAGGCGTTTTCCTGCAACTGGCGCGTGGCCGACTGGATCGCGTTGCCGTTGCTGGAGGCAATGGGTTCGTCCAGCGTGTAGGCGGCGAAATCGATGCCAGTGGAGGCGGCGAAGTGCGCCACCCCCGCCTCGGGGCTGGCATGGCGCAGGTACTCGGCATGCTTGGCCTGGGCCTGTTGCTCGGTCGGGGCGACGATCACCGTGATGCCCATGAACACCTTGACCGCCTGCGGATCGCGGCCGGCGGCCTCGGCGGCCGCGCGCACCTTGTCGACTTGGGCGCGGGTGGCAGCTTTGTCCTGACCACTGATGAACACGCACTCGGCATGGTTGCCGGCGAAGGCCAGGCCACGCTGCGAGCTGCCGGCCTGGAACAGCACCGGCGTGCGTTGCGGCGAGGGCTCGCTCAGGTGATAGCCCTCGACGGTGTAGAACTCGCCCTGGTGCTGCACCTTGCGCACCCGGTCTGGCTTGGCGTACACCCGTTGCTGGCGGTCGGCGACCACGGCATCGTCTGCCCAGCTGCCCTCCAGCAGCTTGTACAGCACCTGCAGGTACTCGTCGGCCTGGTCGTAGCGGCGGTCGTGTTCTGGTTGCCGGTCCAGGCCCATGGCCCGGGCGGCGCTGTCGAGGTAGCCGGTGACGATGTTCCAGCCCACCCGGCCATTGCTCAGGTGATCAAGGGTGGAAAGCCGCCGGGCAAACAGGTAAGGCGCCTCGTAGGTGAGGTTGGCGGTAAGGCCGAAACCCAGGTGGCGGGTGACGGCGGCCATGGCCGAGACCAGCAGCAGCGGGTCGTTGACCGGCAGCTGGATCGACTCCTTGAGGGTGACGTCCAGCGACTGGCCGTAGACGTCGTAGGTGCCGACGATATCGGCAATGAACAGCCCGTCGAACAGGCCACGCTCAAGCAGCCGCGCCAGGTCGGTCCAGTAGTCGAGGGTCTTGTACTGGGTCGAGGTATCCCGTGGGTGGGTCCACAGGCCGTGGTTGATGTGCCCGATGCAGTTCATGTTGAAGGCATTGAGCAGAATCTGCCTGGCCATCAGATGGTCCCCCGACGTGGCGGGTTGGTAGCATTGAGGTAGTAGTTGCCGATGGCGTGGTATTTCCAGCGTACCGGGTCGTGCAGGGTGTGCACGCGGGCGTTGCGCCAGTGGCGGTCCAGGTTGTGCTCGGCCAGGGTGGCCTGGCTGCCGCCCAGTTCGAACAGGGCGGTGCCGGCGGCAAGGGAAATCTCGGTGCTGATGGCGCGGGCTTCGGCGACGGCGATGGAGGCAGCGGCAACATTGTCGGCGCTGCTGTCGTCGCGCGCACGGTCCAGGTATTCGCCCGCCCGTTCCAGCAGGGCCTCGGCGGCATGCAGGCGGATCGCCAGGTGGCCGAAGCTTTTCAGCGTCAGCGGGTCATCGCTGGCGTTGTCCAGGCCGGAGTCGACCCAGGGGCGGCTGCGGGTGCGGACGAAATGCAGGGCATCCTCGTAAGCGGCGCGGGCAATGCCGGTATCGATGGCGGCATGGAGAATCTGCGCCAGCGGGCCGACCGGGGTAGGGCGCTCGAAGGCACTCTGGAATGGCACCACGTCGGCCGCGCTGACGAATACGTTGTCGAATACTACCGAGCCGCTGCCAGTGGTGCGTTGGCCAAAGCCGCTCCAGTCGTCGATCACCTGCAGCCCGTGGCTGTCGGCCGGAACGAACACCAGATGCTGCACGCCGTTTTCGTCGACCACCGAGGTGGGGATGCGCTGGGCGTAGATGGCGCCAGTGGAATAGAACTTGCGGCCGTTGATGCGGAAGCTGTCGCCGTCACGGCTCAGGCGGGTGGTGCGGTCGTTGGCAGTTTTGGTGCCCAGTTCGGCCAGGGCATTACCGAAGCGGCGGCCGGCGAGCACTTCGGCATACAGGCGTTGCTGCTGTTCGGCGCTGCCGTTTACCCGCAGTACTTCCAGGCCGTAAAAATGGTTTTGCGGGATCTGCCCGAGCGAGCCGTCGGCCTGGGCGATACGGGCGATGACCTTGGCCAGGGTGACGTTGGAAACGCCGGCGCCGCCGTAGGCCTTGGGCACGCTGATACCCCACAGGCCGGAGCGGGTGAACAGTTCGAGCTCGGCGTGCGGCAGGCGGCGCTCGCGGTCGCGCAGGGCGCTGTCGCGGCGCAGTTGTTGGGCGATGTCTTCGGCGACGGCCAGGGCTTGGGTGTCGCTGGTGATGATGTTTGTAGTCATGTTGTTCTCCGGGGGGCTTAGGGGCCGCTCCGCGCCCCAATCGCCGGCAAGCCAGCTCCCACAAGGACAGCACAGGTCCTGAAACCAGTGCCGGACCTGTGGGAGCTGGCTTGCCGGCGATGGGCTGCAACGCAGCCCCAGGGCCCGCAAATCAGATCCAGGAATGCCGCGCAGGCAGCGTGCCGTTCAGGTGGTAAGCGCCCACCGCGTGGTACTTCCAGCGCACCGGGTCATGCAGGGTGTGCACCCGGGCATTGCGCCAGTGGCGGTCGAGGTTGAACTCGGCAAGGGTGGCGCGGCTGCCGGCCAGTTCGAACAGTTTCTCGCTGGCCTGCAGGGCGATTTCGGTGGTCAGCACCTTGGCCTCGGCCACCGCGATCGAAGCCCGCGCTGCGCTGGCTGGGTCGATTGGCGCAGCGTTGACCTCGTCAAGCACCCGCGCGGCCTTGCGCAGTAGCGCTTCGGCGGCGTGCAGCTCGAGCTTCAGGCGGCCGATGTCGGCGATCACATAAGGATCGTCGCTGGCGCGGTCGACATTGGCTTCGATCCATGGCCGGGACTTTTCCCGCACGAAAGCGATTGCATCCTCGATTGCCGCCTCGGCGATGCCGGCATCGATCGCTGCCTGGATCAGCTGTGAGCTCGCGCCCTGGATGTTCGGGATATCCCGCTGGCGCCAATTGTCGATCAGCAGTTCTGCATCCACCGGCACCTGGTCCAGCAACACCGTGCCGCTGGCGGTGGTGCGCTGGCCGAACCCGGACCAGTCATCGACGATGCGCAGCCCCGGGCTGCCGCGACGCACAAACGCCAGGCGCTGTCGGCCTTCGTCGTCCAGTGCCTTTACCGCTACCCAGTGGGCGAACAGTGCGCCGGTGGAGTAGAACTTCTCGCCGCTGATGCGATAGCTGTCGCCTGCGCGGGTGATCCTGGCCTTGAGGGTAAGGGTGTCCTTGGTGCCGCGCTCGGGCCCGGCATTGCCGATGCGCCAACCATCGAGCACGCTGCGGAAGATCACCGCCTGTTGCGCCTCGGTGGCCGTAAGGCGCAGCAATTGCAGCATGCCGAACTGGTTCTGCGGGATCTGCCCCAGCGCCGGGTCGGCGGCGCTGATCAGGCGGAACACTTCGGCCACGGTTTCAAACGACACCTCGGGGCCGCCGTGGGCCTTGGGTACGCTGATGCTGCCCAGGCCACTGCGGGTGAACAGCTCGATCTCGGCCCAAGGCAGTTTGCGTTGCTGGTCGCGGCGGGCGGCTTGCTCGCGGGCGGCCTCGGCCAGTTCGCGGGCCGCTTGCAGGGCTTCGGCGTCATTGCGCAGAACCTTGGCCGGCAGCAGCAGGGGCGAGCTGTCGAGATCGCTGTGAAATTGGGTATCTGGCTGGCTTGACATCAGTGCCGCTCCTTGGCTGCACTCAATGCCCTGGCGATACGCACTGGGGTGATTGTGACCCTGACCATTCCTGACCTCACAAAAAAGTTACGTCGCTACAGCTGATCGCGACAGAAATGTGCTGGTCCGGTGGTCCGGTTTATATACCCTAATGGTTTATAAAAAGTTTATGAACTAACTTTTTGGAATATTTATAGAAGGAGGAATTGCTGTGGATGTTCCGGCCTCTTCGCAGGCGTGCCCGCGAAGAGGCCGGAACAGACTTACTCGGACGCCGCAGTCCCGAGGAACTTGCGCAGGAACTGCCGGGTACGTTCTTCCTTCGGCGCCGCAAACAGCGCCTTGGCCTCGCCCTGTTCCACGATCACGCCTTTGTCGAAGAAAATGACCCGGTTCGCCACATCCCTCGCAAAGCTCATCTCGTGGGTGACGATGATCATGGTGCGCTTTTCCTCGGCCAGGCCGCGGATGGTCGCCAGCACTTCACCGACCAGCTCCGGGTCCAGCGCCGAGGTGGGCTCGTCGAACAGGATCACCTCGGGCTCCATGGCCAACGCGCGGGCGATGGCCACCCGCTGCTGCTGGCCGCCGGACAGGCGCCTGGGGTAGGCGTCTTCCTTGCCCGCCAAGCCGACCTTGGCCAGCAGGCGCCGGCCCAGTTCGATGGCCTGCTCGCGGGGCGTCTTCTTGACGATTACCGGCCCTTCGATCACGTTTTCCAGGGCGGTGCGGTGGGGGAACAGGTTGAAGTTCTGGAACACGAACCCGGCCTGCTGGCGCAAACGGCGAATTGCACTTTGCTGACCACCCAGTGGGCGGTTGGCATCGATGCTGATGGCACCGATCTGGATCCGCCCGGCGTCGGGGGTTTCCAGCAGGTTCAGGCAGCGCAGAAAGGTGGTCTTGCCCGAGCCGCTGGGGCCGATGATGGCCACCACTTCGCCGGGGCGCACGGTCAGGTCGATGCCGTTGAGCACGGTCTGGCCCTTGAACCGCTTGGTCAGGCCTTTGACTTCAATCATGCTCATTGCTCCTGGTCATGCTGGTTGACCCGCGCTTCCATGCGGTTCTGGAAGTGCGCAAGGATACTGCACAGCACCCAGTAGATGACCGCGACCGCCACGTACATGGTGAACACTTCGAAGGTACGCGCGGTAATCAGCTGGGCCTGGCGGAACAGCTCGGGCACCTGGATGGTCGCCGCCAGGGCGGTGTCCTTGACCAGCGAGATGAAGCTGTTGCCCAGCGGTGGCAGGGCAGTGCGCAAGGCCTGTGGCAGGATCGCCCGGCGCATGGCCTGCACGCGGGTCATGCCGATGCTGGCTGCAGCTTCCCACTGGCCACGGTCGATCGAGGAGATCGCTGCCCGCAGGATTTCGCAGATATAGGCTGCCATGTTCAGCGACAGGCCAATCAGCGAAGCGGGGATGGGGTCGAGTTCAATGCCGATTTGCGGCATGCCGAAATAGATGACGAACAGCTGCACCAGCAGCGGCGTGCCGCGGAAAAACGACACGTAGATCCGCGCCAGCCAGTTCAGCGGCAAAATCTTCGACAGCCGCATCAGTGCCAGGGCAAAGCCCAGCACCAGGCCGAAGAACATGCCGCCAACGCTGAGCAGCACCGTATACCCCGCGCCCTTCAGCAGGAAGGGGGCGGAGTCGACAACGAGTTGCAGGCTTTCAGCGATCATTTGGTGACATCGGCACCGAAGTATTTCTCGGACAGCTTGGCCAGCGTGCCGTCAGCCTTGAGCTTGTCGATGGCCTTGTTGATCGCCGCCAGCAGCTCCGGCTCACCCTTGCGCAGGGCCACACCGCTTTCAAGGCGCGAGAAGGCTTCGCCAGCCAGTTCGGTGTCCTTGGCTTTTTGCGCGTATTCCAGCGCAGCCAGGCGGTCGATCAGGATGGCGTCGATGCGGCCGTTGCGCAGGTCGGCGAACTTGCTCGGGTCGTCCTCATAGGTACGCACTTCGGCCTTTGGCACGTCCTGCTTCACCCACTGCTCGTAGTTGGTGCCCAGGCCCACGCCGACCTTCTTGCCGGCCAGGTCCTGCGCGGTCTTGATATTCAACTGCTCGGCTTTCTTCTTCAGGATCAGCGCCTGGATGCCGGAAACGGTGTAGGGCTCGGAGAAGTCGTACTTCTTCTTGCGCTCTTCGGAAATGGTCACCTGGTTGATGACCACATCCAGTCGCTTGGACTCCAGTGCGGCAAGAATGCCATCCCACTTGGTCGGCTGCACCTTGGCCTTGACGCCCAGCTCCTTGGCGATCAGCTCGGACAGCTCCACCTCGAAGCCGCTCAGCTTGCCGTTCTCGTCCTGAAAGCTGAACGGTGGGTAGGTGCCTTCAAGGCCGACGTTGATCACGCCTTTTTCCTGGATGGTCTTCAGCTGCTCGCCGGCGAAGGCCTGGCCGAGCAGGCCGGCGCCCAGCAGGACTGCCAGGCTGGCGTTGAGTAGCGGTTTGGCGAATATCGACATGTCAGAGCCCCGCGCTTGTTGTGTAAGTAGTGGGTGGCGACTATAGGGTTGGCTTCTTAGTCCAGGAAATACTAAAAAATTATTTTGTTATTTCCTTTTGTTTTATTGCCAGGTGTTGGCTGCTTTTGAGGGTAGGCGAGGTTCTCCGCGCCGTCATCGCCGCTTATGCCTGACTTAGCGCAGGATGGAATAAAGCGTTGTTTTTTCCAAGGGACGGATTTGCCGTAAAGTGGATTGCACGCAGGCAGGTCTGGCCCTTTCGCGGGTGAACCCGCTCCCACAGGCGCCGTGACATCAGTGGGAGCGGGTTCACC
>NZ_JABMCW010000089.1:0-18352 GCF_013179705.1 Pseudomonas sp. CM25
ACACAACTCTGAAGAAAGCCCCGACGACCCAACTGCGCAGTACAAAACGTAAGCTTCCCCATGATCGCGTGACCTGTACCGTTGAAAGTTTTACCCTGCAAGCTGCGTCACAGCCAGTTGAAGAAGGCTGTCAGCAGCGCCCCGCACAGCGCCCCGACCGGTAGCATAGGCAGCACCACCAGCTCACGTTTGAGGCTGAATATATCCAGTTTGCAATTCACATACACGACCAGCACCAGCGTCGGCACGGTATGCAGGGCAACCCCCCAGATCGCCCACTCCACACCGCCAAGCGCCAGCAGCAGCGGTAGCAGCCCCCACAGTGAGACCAGGCGGATGATGTTGTCCATGGCCTGGTACTTGGTCAGGCCCAAGGCAATCCATACCTGATGTGCCAATGTATAGCGCAATGTGAGGAACGAGAGTGAAAGAATTGCTAGCATAGGGCCAGCTTCCTGGTAGCGCTCGTCGTACATCCAGCCGATCAGCAACGGGCTGGCGGTCAAAAAACCGCCACAGATGAACAACACCAGCAGGTCGACCAGCAGGCGGAAGCGGTGATACAGCGCCTTCAGGCGTGCCTTGTCATCGGCCCGCGCCGCTTCGCTGAACGCGGGCAGTGCCACAGCGCCGACCACTTTCATCAGCGCGGTCTGCACCGCGCCCAGAATCAGCACGGCAATCGAATACACGCCCAGTTGCGCCGCCGACATACTGGCGCCAAACAGGATCCGGTCGCCGTACATGGCCAGCACACCCACCATCGACGACAGCAGGATCCAGCGGCCGAACACGATCAGCTCGGTCAGCGCCGTGCGGTCCCAGCGCAAGTGGTTGCCGGGGCCTTCCAGGGCGGTATGCCCCAGTACGGTCCAGGCCACGGCCGATACCAGGCCGGCGATAACGAGCGCCCAGATCGAGTGGGTCAGCAAGCCCATTACCAGCATCACCACCAGACCGGCGACCTGCGAGGCCAGGTCCACCAGCACCACGCGCTTCTGTTGGAAAGTTCTGACAGCGACATCTATCTTGGTGGACTGGAAACCCCAGATGAGCGCCGACAGCCCGGTCACTGCCAGCACCATCGGCAGCACCGGCGCGGCATAGGTGGAGTCGGCCGGCCACAGCTCGGCCACCTGGGCCAGCCACGCGCCAAAGGCCAGCAGCAGGGTCAGGCCAAACAACAGGAAGCCGCGGATGATCTGCACGGTCCAGGCGGTATTGAGGAAGTCCGGGTCATCACCCCGGTGGCTCTGGATGATGTTCTGCCGCAGCCCGACGTCCGACAGCAGGTGAAGGAGTACCGAAACCGTGGTGGCAATAACCATTACCCCGAACATTTCCGGTAGCAGCAAGCGCGCCATGATCAGGTTACCGCCCAGGCGCATCACCTGCGACGCGACCTGCGAGAGCAGGTTCCAGGACCCGGCTCGCAGAGCCCGGTCGCGCAGGCTCGCGGCAGCTGTCACATCAATCGACGGCATGACTTCAATCTCTGACTGATTGGCTAAAAGTCACTATAGTTTCAATTAGCCACGATGCTAGCCGTTGCCCACCGAGGGAAAGGTGTACATAGCCGATGCCTGAACATTTTCGTGCGTTGATCGTCATTCTGTTTCTGGCAAGCGTGGTGTTCGTGCTGTCGCGCCGCCCTGCCACCGACCTGATCCCGCTGGGCGACTACAAGCGCCGGCGCAACCTGTGGTTCCTGCTGACTGTGCTGGCCTTCGTGTCGCACAGCTTCTGGCTGTACCTGGCCGCCGGCGGCGTGATCCTGTTCATCGCCGGGCGCCGTGAACATAACCCCATGGCGCTGTTCTACATGTTGCTGTTCCTGATTCCGCCGGCATCGGTGCAAGTGCCCGGGTTTGGCGTGGTCAATTACCTGGTCGACCTCAACCACATTCGCCTGCTGACCCTGTGCGTGCTGCTGCCGGCGGCACTGGCCTTGCGCCAGCAAGGCGACACCCTGCGCTTCGGTCGTACCTGGCCCGACAGATTGCTGGCCGCCGGGCTGGTGCTGATGAGCGTGCTGTACCTGCGCGAGACTACCCTGACCGACACCTTGCGCCAGGCGCTGTACCTGTACGTCGACGTGTTCCTGCCGTATTACGTCGCCAGCCGGGGCCTGCGCCAGGTCAGCGACTTCAAGGACACCCTGCTGGCGTTCGTCCTGGCGTCCTTCGTGCTGGCCCTGATCGCCGTGGCCGAGTACGTGCGTCACTGGTTGCTGTACAGCGCCCTGGTCGACGCCATGGGCGTGCCATGGAGCATGTCCGGTTACCTGAGCCGGGGCGGCTCGCTGCGCGCCAGTGCCACCACCGGGCAAGCCATTGCGCTGGGCTATGTGATGAGCGTGGCGATTGGCTTGTTCCTGTTCGTGCAGGGCTATGTGCAACGGCCGCTGCATCGCGCCATGGGCGCCCTGCTGCTGGCCGCCGGCCTGTTCGCGCCGCTGTCGCGCGGCCCCTGGATCGGCGCGGTGGTGATCGTGGTGGTGTTCATCGCCCTTGGCAAAGGGGCGGTCAGGCGCCTGGCGCTGCTGGGTGCAGCCGGCATGCTGGCCCTGCCCCTGCTGACCGTGGTGCCAGGCGGTGAAAAGGTGCTGGACCTGCTGCCCTACATCGGCAACATCGAAAAAGAGAACATCACCTACCGCGAGCGCTTGATGGACAACTCCTGGATCGTCATCCAGCGCAACCCGTTGTTCGGCTCGTTCGATTTCCGTAACACCCCGGAAATGCAATCGATGATCCAGGGCGAAGGCATCATCGACATCGTCAACACCTACATCAACCTGGCACTGCGCGTCGGGCTGGTCGGGCTAAGCCTGTTCGTGGCGTTTTTCGCCGTGGTGCTGTTCGGCATCCGCAAGGCCATGCTCAGCTTTGCCGACAAGGACGATGAGCGACGACAGCTTGGCCGGGTGCTGTTGGCAACGCTCATCGGCATTCTGATGATCATCTTCACCGTCAGCAGCATCACCTTCATCCCGGTCGTGTACTGGTCGATCGCCGGGCTGGGCGTGGCCTATATCCAGATGGTGCGCAGGCTGCACAGCAGCCAGGCCATCGAACTGGCCGACCCCGGCCTCAACCCAGGTAATCTCCATGACCGTGCTTGATCTACGTCACCTGCTGCGCTTGTCGGCGTTGGCCGGCCTGGCCCTGTTGCCTTTGGAAGGCTGGGCGTCGGCCTGGCAGGTCAGTGTCGATGAGCAGAATGGCCTGCCCACGGTGACCCGTGGTGGTGGGCCGGTGATGCAGGCCAAGTTCGACTTCTGGGCCGCCAACTGGAGCTGGACCGGCTTCTACACGACATTCAAGGTCAATGGCCCCTACCACTACACACTGCAGGGCAAGAACAAGGAGCTGGACTTCGACCTGGCAGCCGACATCCGCAAGGAGCAGCCGCAAACCCTGAGCTGGGCCTTCGACCTCGACGCCCACAGCCGTCAGAGCGGGGTGATTGGCGGCGGCACGGTGTTCCAGTTCGACCCGGCGCAGATCGCCGCAGGCATGGGCGCCCCGCAGCTGCTGCCGGGTAATCGTGGCTGGTCATGGGGCCAGGTTGACCAGGGCCGACGCATCGAAATGCGCTTCGACCCGCCACTGGCCAAGGTGTATTTCGAACGCGGCAACCCTTCCGAGTTGCGCGCTTTTTTGTACGACAACCCGATCAACGCCGGGCGCAAGCAGATCAAAGCGGTGCTGAACGTGACCGGCGACATCGACCTGGGGCCGACCCCCACCGAACGCTTTGGCCTGGCCGACCCCGCCAGCTGGCCCGATGACCAGCTGGACTGGCGCACCTCGCCGGTGGATCTGTCGTTCCTCAATGCGGCAGAAAAGCCCGCCGGCAAACGCGGCTTCGTCAAGGCGGTCGGTGAACAGCTGATGTTCGACGACAACACATCAGTGCGCTTCTGGGGCACCAACATGTCCGCCTACGCGCTGTTCAAAAGCCCCGACGAAGAAATCCGCCAACAGGCCAGGCGCCTGTCGGCACTGGGCTTCAACCTGGTGCGCCTGCACCACCACGATTCGCCGTGGGTCAGCCCCAACGTGTTTGGCGACGGTACGCTGGTGCGTGATACCCAGCAGCTCAGCGCCGAGTCGCTCCGCAAGCTCGACCTGTGGATCAAGGCACTCAAGGATGAGGGCATCTACATCTGGCTGGACATGCACGTGCAGCGTGCGTTTACCGCCGACGACAATATTGAAGACTTCAATGAGCTGCCCGAGAAGGAAGGTCGCGTCGACCTGAAGGGTTACGCCTACGTGAACGACAGTATCCAGAACGCGATGAAACGGTTCGCCGAGCAGTACCTGACCCATGTGAATGAATACACCGGCCTGGCTTACAAGGACGACCCGGCCATCGCCGCCGTGCTGATCACCAACGAGAACGACATCACCCAACACTACGGCAACGCCCTGATGCCGAACAAGGATGTACCGCAGCACAGCAAACGCTACATGAAAGCGGCCGAAGCCTTCGCCAGGCAGTACGACCTGCCCGTCGACCAGACCTGGCGGGCCTGGGAGCATGGCCCGTCGAAGCTGTTCCTCAATGAACTGGAGCAGCGCTTCAACACCGACATGATCGCGCACTTGCGCGGCCTTGGGGTCAAGGTGCCGATCGCCACCACCAGCACCTGGGGCGGCAATGGGCTGAGCGCACTGCCTGCCCTGACGGTGGGCGATGTGATCGACGCCCACAGCTACGGTGCCATTGGCCAGCTGGAGAAAAACCCGCTGACCAGCGACGGCATGATCGACTGGATCGCTGCCGCCCAGGTGGTCGGCAAGCCACTGACCGTGACCGAGTGGAACGCCGAGCCATTCCCGCTGCCTGATCGCCACTCACTGCCGCTGTACGTGGCCGGCACTGCCAGCCACCAGGGCTGGGACGCGATGATGCAGTACGCCTACAGCCAGCAAGGCTTCAACCCAGGTTGGCGCACCGCAGACAACTGGCACGCGTACAACGATCCGGCCATGCTCGCCACCCTGCCCGCTGCCGCCCTGCTTTATCGGCGCGGCGACGTGAAGCCGGCAACCACCCACTACGTGTTCGCGCCCACGCCTGCCACCCTGTACGACCAGGAAATCACCCCGCGCAATTCGCCACTGTTGCGCACCGCCATGGAGAAAGGCCGGCTGCAGATTGCCTTGCCGCAGACCCCACAACTGCCCTGGCTGAAGCCCGCCGCCCTCCCCGCTGACGCGCAGGTGCTGCACGACCCGCAGCAATCGCTGCTGGCCGCCGATGCCAGCGAGTCGGTGACCGACACCGGCGAACTGAAGCGCAACTGGCAACAAGGCATCTACACCATCGACACACCGCTGACCCAGGCCGCCAGCGGCTGGCTGGGTGGCCGCTCGATCAGCCTGGGCGCGCTTGAGGTGCAAACGCAGACACCCTACGCCAGCGTGGTGCTGCAAAGCCTGGACGGCAAACCCCTGGGCCAGTCGCGCGAGTTGCTGCTGTCACTCGGCACCCGTGCCATGCCCAAGGCCGATGACAAGACACCGTTCAACGTAGAACCGCTGCAAGGCAGCCTGACAATCAAGGCGCCTGCAGGCCTGAAACTGTTCGCCCGCGATGCACAGGCGCAACTGAAGGCCCTGCCGGCAGCCTACAAGGATGGGCATTACACCGTCACTTTCGATGGCAACTACATGTCCAACTGGCTGTTCTTGAAATAGAGCATATGGCCATCTACGCTCAGGTCACCGGTAGCTGATCATCCCACCTGCACGTTTCAGGGACGGTTCACTGCGTCTGTACAACACAGCAGAACACAGGAGGTGCGGATGAAGTTTCTGGTAGTGGGTGGCGCGGGCTACATTGGCTCGCACATGGTCAAGCACCTGCTGGGCAGCGGCCATGAGGTGGTGGTGGCGGACCTGGTATCACCCGGCCCGGGCATCCAGTGGGCCAAACTCGACATTGCCGACGAACCCGCACTGGATGTGCTGTTTGGCGTCTGCCGCTTCGACGCCGTGTTTCACTTTGCCTCGTTCATCCAGGTGGGCGAGTCGGTGAGCGCGCCAGGCAAGTACTACCAGAACAACGTGGCGGCCACCCTCTCTCTGTTGCAGGCCATGGTCAATGCCGGCATCAGGCATCTGGTGTTTTCTTCGAGTGCCGCCGTTTACGGCAACCCGCAGTATGTCCCCATCGACGAAGCGCACGCCAAGGGGCCGATCAACCCTTACGGGCTGAGCAAATGGATGGTCGAGCAGATCCTCGAGGACTTCGACCGGGCCTATGGCCTGAAGTCGGTTTGCCTGCGCTACTTCAATGCAGCGGGTGCCGACCCGGAAGGCCAGCTCGGGGAGCGTCACGATCCGGAGACCCACCTGATCCCGCTTATACTGCAGGCCGCATCAGGCCGCCGCGAGGCGGTGACGGTGTTCGGCCGCGACTACGACACCGCAGATGGCACCTGCATACGCGACTACGTGCATGTGGCTGACCTTGCCGCGGCGCATGCGCTGGCGGTGGATTACCTGCTGGCGGGCGGTGAACGGGCCGCGTTCAACCTGGGCAATGGCCTGGGGTTCTCGGTGCAGCAGGTGATCGATACCGCCCGGTCGGTGACTGGCCGGCAGATCAATACCCTCGACGCGCCGCGTCGCGCCGGCGACCCGCCGCGGTTGGTGGCAGATGCGAGCAAGGCAATCGATGTGCTGGGTTGGCGGCCGGAGTTTGCATCACTGGAGGAAATTGTGCGCCATGCCTGGGAGTGGGAATTGCAGTATCCGTGGAGCAAGTGCCAGGGCTGACATTTTGGGGGCGCTTTGCGCAATGCCAGTCAGTAAGCAATTGGGGCCGCTATGCGGCCCATCGCCGGCAAGCCAGGCTCCCACAAGTACGGCGCATGGCTTGAATTCGATGCGGTCTGGGTGGGAGCTGGCTTGCCGGCGATGGAGGAAGCCTCAGTAATAGGTGCGCGGCTGCTCGTCGGCCTTGTTCAACACCGTACCGACCAGGTTCACCGTGGCCAGGTGATGCAGGCAGTCCTCGATTTCCTTCTTGTTGTTCATGCCGTTGGCGACCACCAGCAATACACAATCGAACTTGGGTATCACGGTGATCGCATCGTCCGAGCTGAGCAACGGTGGCAAATCGAAAATGCAGATGCGCGACTCGTAACGGTTGCGCAAGTCGCCGATCAGGTTGTGCACTTTCGGCGAGGACAGCATCTCGGTCGACAACGGCACCGGCACCCGCGTCGGCAGCACCACAAAACGCGGCAGGGTCGGGTTGACCAGGCAATCCTGCAAGTCAGCCTTGTCGCTCAGAAACTCGTTCAGTGCCTGCTCCATCGGCAGGCCCAGCGTGCTGCCAACCTTGGGCCGACGCAGGTCGAAGTCCACCAGCAATGCGGTCCTGGTGGTGTAGTGGGCGATGCTCATGGCCAGGTTGATTGCCAGCACCGTCTTGCCCGCCTCAGGGGTTGGCGAGGTGATGCCCAAGGTACGCCAACCGTTCTCCTCCATGATCCTGAGCACCTGCGTGCGCAGCAGGTCGATCGGCCCGTTCATGTTGGAGTTCTTGTTATAGGCGACGATGCGGTTGCGCTCCAGGTGGTCTGCGCGCAGCGACACCACCTTGGTGTTCACGTAGTCGAACTGGCCAGGCACCTCGGCCAGGGCCGTGCCGGGGGGGGCTGAGACAACCTGGGGAGTGCCCGGGGTAACCTGGTGAATCGTGTTGCCTACAACCGGCTTGATCCTGTCCATCACTGCTTTCCCTATGCAAACCGAGACATGGCCTTGAACAACAGCACATCCAGTGGCATGTAGAACATGTGTACCAGCACTATCATGATAGCCGCCAGCGCCAGTGCCGCCAGAATCAGCCAGTTGCGCCAGCGCTTGCGCCTGGCCACGTCGGCGCGGGTATCGATGTAGGGCAGCGCTACCAGCACCCGCTTGCCCAGCAGGCTTTCCAGGGCCCCGACGCCGCGCACGCGCTGGTTGAGCATCTCCAGCAGCATCACCAGTGCGCCGCCACCGGCCGGTGCCAGCACCAGGCCCAGTGCGGCGATCTTCTTGCGGTTCGGCTTGATCGGTTTCTCGGGCATCAGCGGTGGCTCCAGCAGTACAAAGCGTTCAGCCTTGTTCTCCTGTTCCAGGCTTTCGGTAATCTTCGCGCCCATTTCCTTGGCGCGGATTTCTTCGTACTTCTTGCGGGCGTTGTCATGGTCACGCATCAAGGTCACCAGGCCACGCTCGACTTGCGGCGCCTCGAGGATCTCGGCCTCGTAGCCTTCCATCTTGCGGGTCAATTCGCGCTTCTGCTCGGCCAGCGAACTGATCCGCTCCTGGGCAGCGCTCATCTTGGCACGTACCCGGGCGACGTCGAGGCTGACCGTGGAGGCCACTGCAGTGCGGCCACCGGTGGCCTGAAATGCATCGATCTTGCGCTTGACCGCGACCACGTCCGGGTGGGCGTCCTTGTAGCGGCTCAGCAGCCGCGCGTATTCGGCCTTCAGGCTGGGCAGGTCCTGCGGCTGGTCGGCACTGGCAGGCTTGCTGCCTTCGGTGGCCTTGGTGCCTAGCCCGGCGTTGGCGGCAGACAGTTCCAGCTCCAGGTAACGCAGTTCTTCCTGGGCCGCCTTGTAGTCACGGTCGACCTCGCGGAACTCCAGCTCCGAGCGCGACAGCATGTTCATGCGCAGGGTCTGGTGCTCCGGCAAGGCGTTGGCATGGGCCTGCTTGAAATCGGCCAGCTGGTTTTCCAGGCTGGCCAGTTCGGCGCCCAGCTTGTTCGCCTCCTGGGTAAGGAATTCGGTGGTTTCGTTGGCCCGTTCGGTGCGCTGCTTGAGGTTTTCGTTAAGGAAAAGTGTCACCAGCTCGTCGGCGACTTCCTTGGCCACTTGCGCCTGCTTGTGCTCGAAGGACACATTGAAGGCAACGGTCGCTTCGCCGCGCCCGCGCACAAAGGTGGTGAGGGTTTCGACCACGATGGCATTGCGCATCTGGTCGATCTTGTCGCTTTCGCTGAGGCGCTTGTCGGCGAACAGGCTGTACTTGTCGATGATGCGCAGCAGGTTTTCGCGGGTCATCACCCGCTGGCGAATCACCTCGATGCGCTCATCGGCAAAACTGGTGGTGTTGGTCGACACCAGCTCGGGCGAAATCTGCTGTGATTCCACCAGGATGGTGCCGGTCGACTGGTAGATCGGCGGCACCATCAACGCGACCGCCACGGTCGCGGCAAGAATGACTACGGCACTCACCCCTAACACCAGGGCCCTGTCCTTGATAATGGCGATGTAATCTCTGATCGAGAGTTCGTAGTCAGACTTCATGGGGCCACCTGCCTGAAGTTCAGATGTCGGGATACCTGTACGTCAACGTCAGACCAACGATCGTCGCGGTTGCATCGGCTTCGTGGTCCTGCTGCCGTTCCTTGTACATCAGCGACAGGCGCAGGTCCCAGTACGGCGAAAACTGGCGGCTGGCCCATACGCTGTACGTCTGTAGCGTGTTGGGCGACTGCCCCTTGCTGTCTTGCCAGGCGGCGTCCGCGCCCACCCGGGTCAGCTCGCCCACCGCGTAACTCCACACACCGCGTACCTGGTCCAGCTCGGCGAAGCCGCCTTCGGCGCTGGCCACCGTGCTGCGCTCAGCCGTGAAGCTGGCATCGGAGCGCACACCGGTGTACAGCAGCGAAACCCCGCCCTCCCCGCGCCGCCCGCCGTCGTCACCCGACACTTCATTGACGCCAACGTGGGCATCGGCACTCAAGCCTGCAGCCAGCTGGTACTTGATGCCAACTGCGGGCGTGTAGCTGTTGGAGGCCGTCGCGGTCAGGTCCTGCTCGGGCTCGTAGCGCCGGGCGCCAAAGCGGGCATACACATCGGCGCGCTCGCTCCAGGCATAGGTCCAGGTGAATACGTTTGCCAGTTCTTCGTAGCCCGTCAGGGTACTGATGTCGTAACGGGCACGGTTGTAGGTGGTTTCGTTGCTCAGGGTGCTGCGCTCAGTGACTGCCTGGCTCCAGTTGCCGGTCAGCGTGTACAGCTTCTGCGTACCGTCGGTGGTGATCACCCCCGTGTCCAGCACCGTCCCCGACAGCGTCGAGCTCTCGTTGTAACGCGCCAGCAGGCCGAAACGCCCGCGTTCGGTGGTGCGTTGCCAGCCCAGGCTGATGTCGGGGTCTTCACGGTCATCGACGATATCCGTGTCGGATGAGCGCAATACATGCATGCCCAGCCCCAACCTCAATTCGTCACGGTCGAAGGTGCCGATCAGGGTGTAATCGGGCGCGATGATCGTGCGCGTTACACCTTTCTCCCCCGACGACAGCAACAACGGGTTGCTGTCGTATTCAACGGATGTCGGTACCACCACCGTAGACTGCCAATTTGCCGCCAGGACCGCGTCCGTGAACGGCAATACCAGGATTGCCGTCGCAATGCGAGTTGTTCTTAGAAGAGGCATTAAGTGTTCTTATTAAAGGCAAGATCAAGGAACGACCAGCGTATCGCCAGCCTGAAGTTGGATGTTGGTGGACATGTCCCGCCCAGACACCAGGTCCTTATATCGCACGGGCAGGATCTTTTGGGAAGTGCCAGTGCCGCGGACCACCTTGATATCGCTTTCGTCAGCAAACTTGTCCAGGCCGCCCGACATGCTCAGGGCCTGCAGCACGGCGGTCGGGCCTGCCATTTGTACCGGTCCGGGCTTGATCACTTTGCCTTGGACATACACCAGGTTGCCGGCAATGCTCTTGACGACAACGCTGACATTCGGGTCGGGGAGGAATTTTTCGAGTTTGCTGGCAACTTGTTTTTCAACTGCGGTCACATCCAGCCCGGCGACATTGATGCGCCCGGCCAGTGGGAAGGTGATGCTGCCATCGGGAAGTACGGTGGCTTCTTGACGCAGGCTGTCTTCCTGCCATACCGAAACCATCACCACATCGCCAGGGCTGAGCAGGTAGGTAGCACCGGACTGATCGGCATTGGTCACACCAGACCACGCCGCCAGCATGCAGAACGCGGCAAACATTGAACGCATCATGAGGGTCCCTCCGGCCAAATGGCCCGACAAAGAGCACTGAATGAGAACAACACACCAACTCTCGCTCCGCTTCGCGACGGACTGCTGCCGCGATGGCCTGGACCTTTCTGCAGGCCCTTACCTTGACGCTGCGCAGCTACCCTGCGCTGCCTGCAACCGTGGACGTTCACAGGCTACAGGGAATATAGCAACGGTTGGGGAATTGACAAGCCGACGGCGGGGTGATCAACCCTCCAGCGTGCAATCAGGTTCAGATCTTTCTACGGTTGGCCACGGCCACAAAACCGACAACTGCAAAAGCAAAGAACCAGACTGCGGTTGAAACAGGAATGATACTGTTTTGGTTTATATACGAATCCGCCGCGCGAGCCGCGCCACTCAGAAGCACCATCAGAAACATCGATTTGATAATCAGAGTCGTGCGCATACGCCCTTCCTTTAAAGAGGAAAATCAATGAGTTATTGGCGCGGTGTGGCGGGAGTTGTATTGCTGTTGAATTGAGCTTATGGGCACAGTGACACTACGTCAATGATCCGACACCATAATAAAATTCAATGGGTGATAGGCGAGTTCGTCAAAATATCGACATGCAGAATATGCGCAGGCGGGTGGGGATGTTCGCTGTAGCGTTTCACCGATGAGATAGCCGGCACTGGCGCTGAGGCCGCACTGCGCCCCCCCGTCATTTTATGCTTCCCCGTGGTGTACCACGACCAGCAACTGTGCCGGCAGCGCCCCCACCGAGCGTAGGCGGTGCGGTGTTTGCGCGTCGAAATGCAGGGCATCGCCCTGCTCCAGCAGCACCCGCTCGTTCATGAAGTCCACCTCCACCTGACCGGCGTGCACGAACAGAAACTCCTCGCCCTGGTGCTCCTTGAACGTGGGGTCACTGAATTCTGACGGTGGCTGGATCAGGAACGGCAACAGGCTGCGCTGCCCCACCTGGTTGGTGAGCGCCGCGTAGCCGGGGCCCTGCCCATCCCCGACCAGGGCCTGGCGCTGGCCACTGCGCACCAGGCTGTAACGGCTCTGGCCGTGCTGTTCTTCGGCGAACAGTTCTTCGACGTTGACGTTCAGCGCCCGCGCCAACTTCAAGGCGGCAGCGATCGACGGCGTGTTCAGGCCGCGCTCGACCTTGGACAGGTAGCTTTTGGTCATGCCGGTTTTCTCGGCCAGCAGTTCCAGGGTCATGCCCAGTTTCTTTCGCAGCAGTTTCAATCGGATAGACATGTGGCGCGGGGCTCCCAGGCGAAGGCAGCCATGATACGCGTGTTGAGCCCGGCGCCAAACCTTGGGCGCGGGCTCAACCGCGCAGCGGTTACGGCATTACCGGTGGCGCATACTGCAGCGTCGTGCCCAAGGCCCACAGCAACACCAGCACCAATGGCGCATGCACCAGCAACTGCACGAACGAAAACCCGATCAGGTCACGCGCCTTGAGCCCCAGCACGCCCAGCAGCGGCAGCATGTAGAACGGGTTGATCAGGTTCGGCAAGGCTTCGGCAGCGTTGTAGATCTGCACCGCCCAGCCCAGGTGATACTGCAGGTCATTGGCCACCAGCATCACGTAAGGCGCCTCGATGATCCACTTGCCGCCGCCCGAAGGGATGAAGAAGCCCAGCACCGCCGAGTACACGCCCATCAACAAGGCATAGGTGTCATGGGTGGCAATCTGGGTGAAGAACAGCGAGATGTGATGGGCCAGGGTCTGTTCATCGACGCCCTTCATCTGGGTGAGGATGGCAGCGATCGAGCCATACAACGGGAACTGGATCAATACGCCCGTTGTGGTCGGCACCGCACGCGCCACAGCGTCAAGAAAACTGCGCGGGCGCCAGTGCAGCAAGGCACCAAGCATGATGAACAACAGGTTGTAGGTGTTCAGCCCGGAAATCGCAGTAATCGCCGGCTTGGTCGCGAACTCCTGGTACAGCCAGCCCGCAGCCAGTGCCACCAGCAACAGGATCAGGATCGGGCGGTGCTCCAGCCACTCACCCGGGCGGGTGCGCTGGGGCGCAGGAGGCGCGGTGAAGCAGGGGTCGATACCGCAGTCCTCGGCGCTGCGCGCACTGTTCGGGCCTGGCGCCGTGGCATAGGCAATCACCAGCGAGACCACGATCAGCGCTGCCAGCATGACGCCCGACTGCCACAGGAAGATGGTTTCGGTAAAGGGAATGACCCCGGTGATCGACAGGATCGACGGTGGCAGGCTGGCCGGGTTGGCCTGCAGCTGCGCCGCCGAGGATGACAGCCCCAGCGCCCATACGGCGCCCAGGCCCAGGTAGGCTGCCGCACCGGCGGCACGGTAGTCCATTTTCAGCTCGGTGCGCCGCGCCAGGGCGCGTACCAGCAGCCCGCCGAATACCAGCGACAAGCCCCAGTTGAGCAGCGACGCCAGCATCGAGATCAGCGCCACCCAGCATACGGCCGAGCGACCATTGCCGGGGATGCGCGCCAAGCGGTCGATAAGCCGCGCGGCGGGCGGCGAGCTGGCCACCACATAGCCGCCGATGACCACAAAGGCCATCTGCATGGTGAACGGGATCAGGCTCCAGAAGCCATCGCCGAAGGCCTTGGCCGTGTCGGTGGGTTTGGCGCCCATTGCCAGGGCACCGAGGCACACCAGCAGTACCGCCAATGCGGCGAACACCCAGGAATCGGGGAACCAGCGTTCGGCCCAGTTGGAACAGCGCAAGGCAAAGCGGGCGGAACGGCTGTCTTGGATTTCAGCGGCCACAGGGCAATTCCTTTTATTGGTTTTATGAGGGGGCAGTTTTGCCGAATAACGCAAAATCCCTGTGGGAGCGGGTTCACCCGCGAATGCTTCGGTAAATTCACCGCCGCATTCGCGGGTGAACCCGCTCCCACAGGGATTGAGGTGATGCTTAGAAGGTCATTTCCTTGACATCATCGGGCACGATCAGCTTGCCGGCGGTTTTCTCGATGATTTCCTCGACGCTCACCCCAGGTGCGGTCTCGCGCAGGATGAAGGCGCCGTCTTCGATTTCCAGGTAGGCCAGGTCGGTCAACACCTTGCGGATGCAGCCGGCACCGGTCAGCGGCAGGCTGCACTGCGCCAGCAACTTGGACTCGCCGTCTTTCGAGGCGTGGGTCATGGTGACGATGATGTTGTCGGCGCCAGCGACCAGGTCCATGGCACCGCCCATGCCCTTGACCAGCTTGCCGGGGATCATCCACGAGGCGATGTTGCCTTGCACGTCCACCTCGAAAGCGCCCAGCACGGTGAGGTCGACGTGGCCGCCACGAATCATGGCGAACGACTGCGCCGAATCGAAGATCGAGGCGCCACGGCGGGCAGTGACGGTCTGCTTGCCGGCGTTGATCATGTCGGGGTCGAGCGTGCTTTCGGTAGGGAACTCGCCCATGCCGAGCAGGCCGTTTTCAGATTGCAGCATTACATCCATGTCGGCGGGCACGTAGTTGGCCACCAGGGTCGGAATGCCGATGCCCAGGTTGACGTAGTAGCCGTCCTTCAGTTCACGGGCAACGCGTTGTGCCATCTGTTCGCGGGTCAGTGCCATGGTCAGGATCTCTTTGTTGTTCTGGTGATGGCGCTCAGGCCTTGACGGTGCGCTTTTCGATACGCTTTTCGAAGGTGCCGACGATGACGCGGTCGACGAAGATGCCCGGGGTATGGATTTCGCTGGGCAGCAGCACGCCGGGTTCGACGATCTCTTCCACTTCGACCACGGTGATCTTGCCGGCGGTGGCCGCCAGCGGGTTGAAGTTTTGCGCGGTGTTGCGGTACACCACGTTGCCGTAATGGTCGGCCTTCCAGCCCTTGACGATGGCGAAGTCACCGGTGATGGATTCTTCGAGGATGTACTTGCGGCCCTTGAACTCGCGCACTTCCTTGCCATCGGCAACCGGGGTGCCGTAACCGGTCGCCGTATAGAAGGCCGGGATACCGGCACCGCCGGCGCGCATCTTCTCGGCGAGGGTGCCCTGCGGGGTCAGCTCGACTTCCAGTTCACCGCTGAGCAGCTGGCGTTCGAACTCGGCGTTTTCGCCCACATAGGACGCCACCATCTTGCGGATCTGCCGGTCCTCCAGCAGCACACCGAGGCCAAAGCCGTCGACGCCGCAGTTGTTGGAAACCACCGTAAGGCCCTTGACGCCACGCCGCCTGATTTCACTGATGAGGTTTTCCGGAATGCCGCACAGGCCGAAGCCACCGGCCAGTACCGTCATGTTGTCGGTCAAGCCTTCAAGGGCCTGTTCGTAGGTTGCAACGCGCTTGTCCAGTCCGGCCATGCTGATCCGCCTTTTGTAGTTGTTGAACCGACGATGCTGTCGGTGAGCGTGTGTAGACATCTTCACCGCAAGCGACTGATTTGTTAATTTTGTTTTAATCATCGATTGATAACTTTTACAAAACAAACTGTAGGCCTGTCATGAACGTCAAGCAACTGCGTGCCTTTGTCACCGTGGCTAAGTACCAGAGCTTCGCCCAGGCGGGTGAGCACCTGCATGTCTCCCAACCGGCCTTGAGCCTGACCATCAAGGCACTGGAAGAAAACCTTGGCGGCGCCCTGCTCAGCCGTACCACGCGCAGCGTCAGCCTGACCGCCGAAGGCGAAGTGCTGCTGCCACTGGCCAGGCGCCTGCTGGCCGACTGGGACGACACCGAAGAAATGCTGCGCCAGCGTTTCACCCTGCAGCTGGGCCGGGTGTCGGTAGCGGCCATGCCGGCCTTTGCCGGCAACTTGCTGCCGCAATCGCTGAAGGTATTTCGGCAACGCTACCCCAAGGTCAATGTCACCGTGCATGACGTGATCAACGAACAGGTACAGGAACTGGTGCGCCACCGCCGCGTCGAACTGGGCATCGGCTTCGAGCCGGACAACATCGACGGGCTGAGCTTCTATCCGTTGTACATGGACCGCTTCGTCGCCGTGGTGCCCGCCGATTCACCGTTGGCGCTGCTGCCCCAGGTCAGCTGGACGCAGCTGATGGCCGAAGACTTTGTGGCGTTGCAGCGCCCATCAGCCGTACGCTTGCTGATGGAGCAGAACGTGGCTGCCTGCCACGGCAAGCTCACGGTAGCGTTCGAGAGCCATCAGTTGGCGACCATCGGCCGCATGGTTGCCAGCGGCCTGGGGGTCAGTGCCGTGCCCGCGCTGTGCATCAACCAGATGCAGGAGCTGGGCGCACGCTGCGTGACCTTGGTCGAGCCCACCGTCGAGCGGCGTATCGGCGTGATCGCCCTCAGCGAGCACAAGCTGTCCACTGCAGCGCAAGCATTGCTTGAAGTACTGCTTTCCAATACCCACATCCCGGAGGTGACATGCGTTACGTGAAACTGGCAGGTTCGAACGTTCCGGTTATCGGTCAAGGCACCTGGTACATGGGCGAAGACCCAGGCCGCGAGGCTGCCGAGGTGGCGGCCCTGCAGCAGGGCATCGAGCTGGGGCTGACCTTGATCGACACCGCCGAAATGTATGCCGAAGGCGGTGCAGAAACCGTGGTTGGCCAGGCCATTGCCGGGCGCCGCGACCAGGTGTTCCTGGTCAGCAAGGTCTACCCGCACAATGCCAGCCGCAGCGGCATGGCGGCCGCCTGCGAGCGCAGCCTGAAGCGCCTGGGCACCGACTGCATCGACCTGTACCTGTTGCACTGGCGTGGCCAGCACCCGCTGGATGAAACCGTCGAGGCCTTCGAGCGCTTGCGCGAGCAAGGCAAGATCAGGCGCTGGGGGGTGTCCAATTTCGATGTCGATGACCTGCGTGAGCTGGACAATCTCGATTGCGCTACCAACCAGGTGCTGTACAACCCGGCCGAGCGCGGCATCGAGTTCGACCTGCTGCCGTGGTGCGAAAAGCGCGCGCTGCCGACCATGGCCTACTGCCCGCTGGCGCAGGCCGGGCGCTTGTTGCAAAGCCCGGTGCTGACGCAGATTGCCGAGCGCCATGGTGCGACACCGGCCCAGGTCAGCCTGGCCTGGGTAACCCGTCATAGCGGGGTAATCGCCATTCCCAAGGCTGTCACGCCCGAGCATGTGCGCCTGAATGCGGCGGCGGGTGCGCTGAGTTTGACCAGCGAAGACCTGCGGGCGATCGACCGGGCGTTTCCGGCGCCGACGCGCAAGCAGCGGCTGGCGATGGTGTGATCTGGGGGAGATTCTATGAGCTTTGGCTGGTTGCATCAGGGCTGGCAGTTTTCGCCACAGCATTTTCAGCGCCTGTCAGCCTTGATGCGATCCCTGTGCAAGCGGACATACTCAATGAAAATCCCGACTGCGCACATCCAGCCCCTGCAACAGCAAAGTCACATCCTCCAGCCGCCGGGCAATCAGGTGACGCACGCCATTTTCCTGCTCCAGCCGCCCGCTGACCTTGAGCAACTGTGACCCTACCAGCGCCCGCCGCTGCCGCTCGGCCAGGTCGCGCCACACCACCACGTTGATCATCCCGTGCTCATCTTCAAGCGTGACAAATGTCACGCCACTGGCAGTCTGCGGCCGCTGCCGGCCGACCACCAGCCCGGCCACGGCAATGCTGTCGCCATGCTCGACACCCTCCAGCTCACTCGAACTGCGACAGCCCAGCGCCCGCAGCCGTGTGCGCAGCAAGGCCAACGGATGCGGCCCCAGCGTGGTACCCAAGGTCTGGTAATCGGCCACCAGGTCCTCGGCCACCGAGGGCACTGGCAGCTGCACTGGCGTTTCAGGCAAAGCCTCAACCTCGGCGAACAAAGGCAGTTGTGCCTGCACCGCTGCCACCTGCCAGCGTGCCTGGTGGCGGTCGCTGGCCAAGGCACGCAGTGCCCCGCCATCGGCCAGGCGCGCACGGGCACGCGAATCAAGCCCCGCGCGCCGGCACAGGTCTTCGACATCGCGCCAGGGTCGCTGCGCCCTCGCCTGCTCCAGGCGCCTGGCATCGGCCTCAGCCAGCCCTCGCACCAGGCGCATGCCCATGCGAATGCCCAGGACGCCTTGGGTATCCGGCTCGAGGGTGCAGTCCCACTCACTGTGGCAGACATCAACCGGCCGAACCTCGATGCCTTGCCGTCGCGCTTCTTGCAGCAACTGGTCGGGGCTGTAGAAACCCATCGGCCAGCTATTGACCAGCGCACAGGTGAATATCGCCGGCTCATGGCACTTCAGCCAGCTGCTGGCATAACACAGCAAGGCAAAGCTGGCGGCGTGGGACTCCGGGAAGCCATAGCTGCCAAAGCCCTTGATCTGTTCGAAGATGCGCTCGGCAAACGCCAGGTCGTAACCATTGCGCAGCATGCCCTGCACCAACCTCTCGCGGTGCGGTTCCAGGCCGCCGTGACGCTTCCA
>NZ_JABMCW010000009.1:0-43729 GCF_013179705.1 Pseudomonas sp. CM25
GGATGGTGATCAAGAAGGAAACTTTGCTTTGCTCCCATGAGACGAACTCGGTAGAGGCCATTTTTTAGATTTTTGGAGTCGATCGGTTGGCCCAAGAAGCTCTTATATTCTATCGAAGCTGGATTGCAAAATTTGCCTTTCATGCATTCGAGGTACATCGAGTTAAAATCTAGGGCGATGATTGCTCGTTCTGGTCTGTTTTCTTTTAACTTGAAAACCTCTTGATATCCATCCTTGAATGCGAATAAGAATTTTCGATCGTAATCGTTCTTGTAACGGATTTTTTTTAAGACCGCTCGTAAGTGATGTCGAGATAAGTGCTTGCTCAGGCTGCTTGAGCGAATTCTAAGTTGATCAAGTTTTCTTAAGTGTTTTGTGAGTACATCATAGTTTGCGCGAAGAGATGGATTAAACTTGATGTCTGGAAAGATTGGGAATTTTGTCTCCAGTACATCGATTTGTATGCCGTAACCTGAAGCAGGAACGACAATTTCAAGATATTCCCTACTTGTGAGAACGCATAGGCGATGGACGCCTTTTGAAGCAGCCATCGCCAAGAAGGCGTCCAATTCCCAAGTCCGTCCGTTGAACCAGGCGCTAGATTTTTCGACGGATACTGGTAATGTTGCCGTCTGGCGAATCTTAGTTATGTCCCGTCCGCGCAATTTGTATTTTTTTGTAGCATGAATAGAAATTGAGCCGAGGTCGGACCGGTTGTCTAGTTTTCCACAAATAATGTCATTTGGCATAATTGTTGTTTGCGTAGGCGAACGCAGCATTTTTGATGAACTCTTCAGATGGCACATTTTCATCAAGCTTTCTTAAGGCCTGAATAGTTGCACGGTGATGCTGTGGGAAATAGTAGGACAACGGTCTTAGGTGCCTAACACGCCACCTTGGCCAGAATTTTTTACCGCTTAACGCAGTCGAAGGGCGTGGATCATCGTACTCCATCTGTAACGAAGCGTTGCTTACAGAATCTATATATTCGACGTAACCAGGTTGTCGGTCAACTATGTCAAAAATGTTAAAATGCAGGCGTGCAGCACTAAGTGCATTTTTCATTGGTGTGACGGGGATTTTCTGTGCTGTACCTATACCTAGATGTCGATCTACGACGGAGTGAATGAACTCTTGGATTTGGGTGACTCTATCGTACGCGGTGAGTCGGCTAGTATTTTGGCGTAGCGATTTACTTAAGTTGCTTATTTGGTCTTTAAGTAAGTTGGTGGGTTCTATTTTGCAGACCTTATACAGAATGCCTTCCGCTAATCTGTTTATACATTCACTATTTTTGAGAATGGTGGCGTAGTATCCTGGTAGGCTTTCTTTAGTCATATATCTCACAATTGCTAGTTGCAAGCTGTCATTGTAGACTTTGTAAATCAATGCTAGTTTTATTTTTCTATTGTTTTTTAGTCCAGCTACCAGTTTGACTGCTGCTTTGAATTTTTCTGAGTTTAAAGGTGCATTTTTTTTCTCATCCGGTTCGTGAGCGTGATCCAAATCGCATTCCCATCTGCCGCAGTGGCAGCGGGTCCCGCCGTTAAGAAGACGTCCAACTCCTGCTGCCCGTTCAAGCGGTGTTAAACAGTTATCATCCCAGCTATCAGAACTCAATTCCTTACCCTCCCTTGTGTAAAGCGTAGCGTACACCCGAATAGTCCCACGAGTATTGAAGCAGGTAAACCTAACACGGCGGACTAAGCATCTTGATTCTTCGCCCCTGATCAGCCGGCGTTGGTTAATCGTGCTGCAGCGTTAGGGCGGTTGCTGGCGGTCGAATATCCATGACTTTTCTAACCGAAAAGTGAGCAGCCGCACAGTCAGGAGGTAATAGTACCGCGTCGACTCACTGCGCCCACCTACGCGATGATCGAGAAACCAAGCTACGTGCTTTCTCTGCCAAGCCCATGGTGTTTCCAGCTGCCAGCGTTCAAATATCTCAGCTTGGATGAGCTTTGCTTGCCGTAAATGGCGTTGCCGCGTAGCGTGCGATCCTGTAAGTACGCCAGCCAAGAATAATTCCATGTTGAATGGCTTACTACTCATGTACTCCCTCCAATGTAGGCAGCAACCACGTCGATCCGACCGTGCCCCAGCTCGTAGCTGATTTGCCTCCGAGCCTCACAATCAAGGTTCCTATCTACCTGGCAACAGTGGCCGCTATTGATAGGCGCGCGGTGTTGGGTGATTTGCTCATAGCGCTCACATGCGTATGCCGCTCGTAGCTCATGGAAACCTTTGAGGTTGTTTGCATGCAGGATATCCCGCGCAGGACGGATGATTTCTTGTAGAAAATTCAGGTAGCTTTCGTGTGGCGCAATCAGGTTGCGGCTACCCGCAGGCGACACCTCGTACGCAAACCCAAGTGCACCCCGAACATGGTCGTCCACCGCAATCCATCGTTGCGCCGAGGCACCGGCGCGGCCGCCTTTGGTGCCGTCTTGGATGTTGATCATGCCGAACTCTTTAGCCTCACGACTTAGCCGCGGCAGGTCAGCCAAGATGGCCTCACGCAAGCGCACGCCGGTGGCTCGCGCCAACAGAACAATTGCGGCGGCCCGTAGCTGATGATCGCGGCAAAGCACATCAACGATCTGCTTAACATGTTTACGGTCTTGGCCCTGCGGCACTGAGTGGCGAATACCGGTGCGCTGCATACCCAACGCCTTGCTCGGACTGGGCAATTTCACGTTCTGATCACCGCGAAGCGCCGCCATGGTCCTGTTAACGCTGGATAGCCGGTTTTGTGCGGTGCTGACAGCAAGGTCACCGCGCCTAACCGCGTCTTGCAAGTACGCCTCGTAGTCGATTAGCACCTTCCGATCAATTTGCCGCGCATCATTGATGCCGGGGCCTGGGTCGGAGCGGCACCACTTAACGAATGCCTGCCACCGATCACAGTGTGCTTTCACCGTGCCGTAGTGGCCGTCGCCGAACATGTCTTTCAGCGCCTGCGGCCCTGCATAGCTCAATTGCCTGCCGTAGCCAAAATTACGACCATCGCGTTTACCCACCAATGCCATGTCGGTCACCTCATCTCTTGCTCTCCAGTCCTCGCCCCACGTCATCCCGCCAAGAATGCTGAGTGTTATCAGGGATCAAGGCCCCTGCGACCTGTGGGGAATGTCCTCTACGCGGGACTGGCGACTCCTTACGACCGGGAGCAGGGGCATCTCATGATCTGGCCTCCTGAGCACCGATACCGGTGGGCGGGTGGAGGCTGCATTGGCTGACGAGACCAGTGCCGCGAGATCCTGAGCCGTGTGCAAGCAGCAATGCGATGACCGGGGCATGCCTGACTGTCAGTCAGGTGCAGTCCATTCCCTGGTCTGCGGCACCATCATCTACAGCGCTGTTGCTGGTGACATCGGCGTTTGTCACGCCGATTGTCACGAGGAGAGTTGCCGCAAAGCCAAGTGCGATGAGGGCTGCAGCAGTGTTAGAAGCGCCCGTCTCTTTCCAGAGAAAGAGACGGGAACAGGTTGGCGCAAGATTCGGCCAAGCGGATAGGTTGCTGCAGGGCAGCGCAATAGGAAGTGTCGTCTGGCGCACGAGGGCCATGAAATGTAGTTGGCATCCATCACCGGGGAGGTGACCGGGCGAGCTGCCGGATGCGAATCGCCCTTGGGGAGAACCACCGCGAGAGCGGCGTGGCCTTGAAGGTTCGGGCCACCTGGGGTGCTGTCATCGACAGCGCTTGCACGGCCAGTTCTACGCCTGTGGATAAACCCGGTCAAGGGCCGCGATTCAGCGCTACTTGGGATCTGAAAAGCGGTTATCCACCGGTGGAATTCCGTGGTAACTCCCGGACAACGACGTGGCTTTTAGCTTTTCAAAGTGAGGTCCATCCAAACAGGGCGGCTTTGCAGCCCTGTTTGGATGGACCCGCGCTGACAAGCGGATAAACGAGGCTGCTTTCCCTGAGTCTTGAGCGCTCAGTTGCTGTCGCCGCCGTTATTGCGCCTATACAGCCCTAGCGGATCGATACCACGTTCTTGTCTCTGACTTGGCCGTATGCAGAGGCGAGCAGGCTGCCGGTGGCGGCTTTCTGGATGTACTCACTCCACCAGGCCATCATCGGACGTCGGCGCTC
Organism: Pseudomonas sp. CM25; assembly: GCF_013179705.1. Classification (NCBI taxonomy): domain Bacteria; kingdom Pseudomonadati; phylum Pseudomonadota; class Gammaproteobacteria; order Pseudomonadales; family Pseudomonadaceae; genus Pseudomonas; species Pseudomonas sp. CM25. The sequence continues at coordinate 4,100 of NZ_JABMCW010000009.1, forward strand.
AATGTAGTCGGCTCGGTTGTAGGCGCTGCGCACCTCATCCTTGTCGACGTGCGCCAGTGCGACCTCAATGAGCTCCGGGTCCCACCCATGTTCATTCAAGATGGTGCTGGCCATCGAGCGCATGCCATGGCTGACCAATCGATCCTGAAAACCCATGCGTTTCAACGCCATGTTGGCCGTTTGGCTATTGGCGTGGGTGCGTGGATTTCTGTCTGCCGGGAAGACGTATTCGCGATGGCCGCTGTGAGTCTTTAGTGATTCCAACAGTGCGACAGCGTGATCACTCAACGGAATGCTGTGTGGGCGGCGCTTCTTCATCCGCTCCGCAGGGATAGTCCAAACGCGCCTTTCAAAGTCAATGTCTGCCCAGCGAGTAGTCGCCGCCTCGGCGGGGCGAGTCATCGTGTGCAACTGCCATTCGATCAGGCAGCGGGTGGTGCGTTTGATGCTGGCGTTCGCGATCTCCATCATGAGCTCGGGGAGTTCTTCGGGCGGAAGCGCTGCCATGTTCTCTTTCTTGGGCTTCTTGAATACAGCCCTGATGCCGCTGAGCGGGTTGGCGAAGATCAGGCCGGAATTTACGCCGTAGGTCATGATTTCGTTAAGCCGCTGGCTAAGACGCTTCACCGTCTCCAGGCTGCCTTTCGCTTCGATTGGACGAAGCAATGCGATCACCATCGGCGCGGTGATTTTTGCGAGTGGTGTCGTCTTCAAATCGGGGAACACGTGCAGTGTGAGCGACCGCCAGATGTCCTCGGCGTAGGCCGGGGTGACTGAGTCTTTCTTGAGCTCGAACCAGGCGGTGGCCACGTTCTCGAAGGTGTGTTCCGTTTCTGCGCGCTTGGCTTCATTCAACGTATTGCGCTGCACCTTCGGATCGATGCCTTGGGCGAGCAGCTCGCGCGCTTCGACTGCCTTCTTTCGTGCGTTCGCCAGTGACAGTTCGGGGTAGGTCCCAAAGCCAATGTTGATGCGCTTCTTGGTCACCGGTTCGCGGTAGTTGAAATTCCACAGCAACGAGCCGTTGCTGCGTACTCGGAGCTGCAAACCGTCACCGTCAGTAAGGACGTAATCCTTGGACGCCGGTTTGACTCCCTTGAGCTGTCGATCGGAGAGGCGGAGGTTTTGAGCAGGCATGAGATTGTCCTCAAGCACTGATTCGGTATTCCAAAGATTAGCACCTGGTGAGCTGGAATACCGTCTGGAATACCCGAACCGCTGGAACTCAAAAACTCTCAAAAGACCGCAAAAACGCTGGAAGCCGCGTATTTGATGGATCGCAGGCACAAAAAAAGACGTCCGTGGACGTCTTTGTTTGATCATTTGGTGGAGCCGGGGGAATCTGAACTCGCGTCCGCGTTTCTTTAGCTCGGCGCTCATATACAGGGCGGAATGTGAGGCGCATCCACTGGTTGGACCGGCTAACCGAAATCAACCCAGAAATAGCTCGTAGTAAGTCAACAGCGGTTAGAGATCACATCCACTTTCATTTCGTCGTAGGAAAATTCCTCTTTTTTGGTAGTCTTTCGTAACCAATGGAGAGGAATTTAATGCCCGTCATCATCGTTGAAAACGACACATCGCAGTGGGCAGACGAGACAGGGGCTGTCTATCACTTCCCAAAACGCTACAAAACCTGGCTCGCTCAGGGCACGGAAGTGATCTATTACAAAGGCCGCATCAAGGACAGAGCCTTTTCTCCGTCACGCCTCAGCGACGCGCCGCATTATTTCGGCAAGGCACGCATCGGCAAGGTCTATGCGGACCCTAAGAGTGATAAAGGTGATCTTTTTGCGTTCATCGAGAATTTCAGACCGTTTGAAAGCGCTGTCCCAGCGAAAGTCGGCGGAGCGTACCTGGAGACTATTCCCACTAACCGCGTTAAGAACTACTGGCGTGACGGGGTTAGACCCATCTCCCAGTCCGATTACGATGGCATTTTAAGCCATGCGAAGCTTTTGCCCTTCCAGGCCGAAGCGATCGTTTCCAATACGGACGATGATGAATTCATCTTTGAATCTTTCAGTGAAGGCAGCAAGACAAGCTACTTCGGAACTCGCTACGAGCGTCGGAAAGATCTGAGGGTGAAGGCCATCGCCTTCCACGGGCTTGACTGCAAAGCATGCGGGTTTGAATTCGAACAGGCTTACGGTGAGCACGCAAAGGGCTTCATTCACGTTCACCACGTGGTACCAATTTCAAAATTTGGTGGGGAGCAGGCTGTGAACCCTGAGACAGATCTGGTGACTCTCTGCGCCAATTGTCATGCGGTAGTGCACCGCAAGCGAGAAATGACTCTAAGCGTTGATGAGTTGAAAGGCATGCTGCGCGGACGATGGGTCAACGATCCTGTGTAGAGGTCTAAGCGAACACCGATTCGGGCCGATAGCCATGCGACGGGCTTGAACAGATCGCGCACCTTTTAGTCAGCTTACTCAAGCCTTTACGTTTAGCTTCGGCCTTGATGTCGAAAAGGAGCTGGAGCTCGGATGGGTCAAGCAAAACATATACTTGGGTCGCCTCCGAGACCAGATGTGAATTAGGTCTCGAAGCCATCCGTTGAGGAGTGGTCAGTTCAGCGCATCATGCCTAACTCGGCATCATCCATTAATGCTTTTGCCAACGCGCAGAGGTAGTGCGATGCCCAGATCAGGTGCGGCTTGTCTTCCATCAAGCCGTCCAAGGTCATATCCCGTGCATAGCCCATCAGCTCCGAGGCTTGTTCACGGGCGCTCTGGCAAGGAATGCCGGCTTCGATGCGAAAGAGGGGGTGGGTCTGGTTCTCACCTTGGAAGAAGGTAGTTTTGCCAACGGTAAATTTGGTTTCTTCTGTAGACATTGTTCAATCTCCCCGAAATCTCTAGTACCTGTGCTAACGCCATCGCCAGCAATCCCCCACAGTTGCTCACAAGCGCGTCGGCTTGTGACGAGGGTCAGTCCACTGTCGGGGCCTGGCTTGCTGGTGATGGGTTGTGCCCAGGCCAAACAACCAGTTAGACGTCAGTGCGAAGTCGCGGCTTCAGTGGGTGTCTGTAGCTGAACCAGCGCGGACTCAAGCAATGCTCGCAGCGTCTCCAGTTCGTGCATCGAGGTCATCATCAGAATCGACGCTGGTGACTTGGGTTGCAGCAGCATTGCCTGATGCACAACGGTCGCCGCGCATAGCGCGTAATCCGTGGCTTCGATCAGGGTGTCTTCAAGGCAAAGAGTTTTGTGGGGCGGATCAGGAACGATCTTCAGCATCTTTTGGTCCTCGGTGGAGCGACCAGCGCTTGCTGTCAAACAAGTGGAGGCAGCCGTGTATGGGTTGACAGACCGGTGAAGACCAAACCGGCGCACACGAGGTGCCCCACACACAGCCGCCATAGGCAAAACCGCGTGTTTGGTCGTCAATCAGCCTGTCAAAGCTAGTCGTTGATATGCAACGACAGACCGAGACTAAAACGCTGAAAAATCGACCGCAACGAAAAACAGCCGCAGGGAGTATCTTTGGGAAATGCCCTACAAGGAAGTTCTTATTTCTGATTTTTTACGCGCTTTCATCGCCAGAAATCTGCAGCGTTCATTGCTCGTTCAACAATCGAAAGCTCTCAAAAAGCTAACCAGCCAGTAATTGCTGTATCCAGCTATGTCCCGATGATGTCAAACGGTCACCATGGACTTACGCCCCCCAGCCCCCGAAACTGTCCCTCACGCACCCAGACCAAGGCAGGTCATGACCAACCTCAAGCGCGCCACCTCCCTCCTGCTGTTGCTGGCCACAGCCTCACTCACGGCGTGCCTCCCTTGGAAACGCGAACGCGCCGCCTACGCGGACCTCTGCGAATCCGAGTTCCAGTTCAAAGTCCCAGGCCCGCAGGGCGAAACCACTCTCTACCTGGAAACCTACCTCTACGATCACGCCGCCCTATGGGGCGAAAAGCGCTACGAGCAAGGCCTGCACGTGCAGTACCCGGGCGAGCAGTACCCGCGGCCGGAATTCTTCGTGCAGATGATCGCCTACAACAAGGACCGCCAGCGCCCGTCGACCGACTCCAAACGTGGCCAGCCGCCGATCCCGGTGCTGTACGACAGCCGCCAGGCCTACATTACCTTCGAAGACGGCTCGCGCCTGAATGCGCGGCCCGAGGTGTACGTGGGCCTCAACGATATCTACGACTATCCGACTGTGACTGAGCGGGCTGCCAGGCCATCGCCGTACGACATCAACAGCGATGAAGTGCACCGGATGATTCCCAAGCTCACCAACAACAAGCGCTATGGCTCGGCGTATGTGATCTTCCAGACGGACAAGCTGGACGCCGACGCCAAGTGGACCATTCACCTGGGTAGCCTGCAGGTGCAGGGGCGCGAGGTGGCGATTCCGCCGCTGCGGTTGTGTTATCACCCGGTGAAGAAATGGATCGGTATCGAGCCGCTGATGCGGCCCTGATACCAAGGTTTGAAGGGGGTAAGTGCTTTTCTAGTTTTGCTGCGGAAGGCCAGCCCACCCGTCCCGCATGCCTGCAAACACGTTCAAGCTCGGGCATACCAGGCGCACCATGCGATCTGCCTTGCGGCGGTATTTGAGGTTTTCGTCCTCTGTCCACACGTAGGCTTTGAGCCAGATCGTCACGGAACCGACCTGAAAGCGCAGGGCGCTCTCTTCATCCAGAATCTTCAGCGCTCGCTTGATCTTTTCGTCGCGCTCGAAAACGGTGGCTACCAGCCCGACGCGATAATCCAGGCCGCTATCCTGTTGCTGTTTCACCGCGCGGAAGTCGGCATCGGAGAAACGATAGTAGCCCCCTCGCTCCAGCTCCAGTTCGGTCTTGATCTCATCATCCTGATAGCTATACGGATGGCTGTGGTAATCGCCGAGGAACGTGACCTCGGGGAAGAAACTATCGATGAAGCTTTGTTTGATTTCCTGCGGGGCAGCACCGTAGGAAATCGACCCTTTGTCTCGGGTGACAGCGGTGCACGTGTCTGCCCAAACCACGCGATACAGGGTTTGTCCGCCAATGGTGGTTTGAGCGTAACCCCACAGGTGGCCGAACGTTTCCACCCGCGCTGAGAAATCACCGTTTTCGAGTTGGTGCTCGACCTTGTAGGCTTCCAGCGCCGAGGTGACGATGCTGAAGAATGCCTGTTCGGATATCGATACTACTGAGTTGACCATGGGTTGCCTGGGGTTAGTCGATCGGTTGTAGGGGCGCCGTTCGGCGTGGCTTTACGGTAGGGTTCGTCATCAACCGTGCTGTTGGCCGCGACGGTTTGAAGGTCCGGCAGATTGCGCAAGAGGATCTGGTCGATCAGGAAGCGGCGTGCTGCACGTGATTTGGCACTGACGCTGCTCGGGTGCTGTATGCGGTAGCACTGCACCGAGTCATGCAGGCGGAAGCGCCACAGTTGGTTAACCGGTATGCCGTGCATACGGTAATCACCAAGCTCGCTGCAAACACTGTGCTCACCCTTGTGCGGAAAGAACTGCTGCCTTATGCGGGCACTGCTCGCGCCGTTGGCAAACACGATGATGTCAGGGCGAAGAATGTCGATTTGCGCCTCGAGCAGGCGCTTGGATACCTGCATGAGCTGCGTGAAATGCCGCCAACGCAGTGGGGAGCTTCGCTGCCATGCGAAGCTGAAGAGGTTGGCCCAGGCGATACCCAGGGTTTGATCAGCCTGGCGTATTTCGCGGAGAAAGTTGAAGAAGCTGGCTCCGCGGTCGGTTTTGTCGTGTAGATACTTTGCAAAATGGCTTTGCTGTATTGCCATGGCGCGCTGGATGTACTCGTCCAGGTCTGCAAAGGGTTTGCCGGGGGTCAACACATCCCAACGGCGCGTTTCGCGGCCCACGACCATGATGCGGTTCGTGGCCTGCTCGAACTCAGGTGAGGTACCAGGAAGGAACAAGCCTGAAAGGTGCTTGAAATCCGCTTCTTGATCGCGGCTGCGGTCCAGCCAATGCAGCGGGAGGTCTGATAATGCTTGGCGGTACGCTTCCGTCAATTGCTGATGTTTGCTTTCCATCGCTTGCTTTCCAAGGCCGCATCAATGCGGAAATTCTGTGGTAAGGAAGGTTTGCAAATTGGTGGGGTAGTGTCAAATTGATGTCACGCATCGCGCGCCCGGCAGCGCATCAGCGGTTGAGGGTAGGGCGGTTCATTGGCGGGCGCCTGAGAGGTGAGCGGCGATGAAGGGGGACTTCTGGCCTTCTCATCCGGGCGATTCACGGCATGTGATCATGCTGATCGCAAATTCGGGTAAACGCGCTTCAAGCCATGTTGGGCTCGGGCAAATCTCGTCACTTCACTGCCGCTGTGAACGTTGAAACCCGCTGACTGCGATCTGCACGGCGGCTGCCACCAGGCAAAGCAGCCCGATCTGCCAGCCGCCCTGCAGCCCAAAATAATCGCCTATCGTTCCGACCATCAGGACGGTGAAGAAGATGGTGAAAGGCAGAATCATTTTGTTTATCGGGGCTTTCAGCAGGCTGCATGGGCATAGGTAAAGCGCAGCGTACTCGGCAGAAATGAGCGCGGATCATAGCAAGCCCGGTTCCGCGTAAGGCGTCGTGTGCATGGCTTCATCACTAGTATCAAAGTGATATCACTTTGGATATAGTTGCGCCCGGCCGATGACCGGCCTTGCCAATGATGGCGCAGTGGAGCACTCCTGATGATGGTTCGGAAGTTGATTGGGGCAGCAGTAGTCGTAGCAATGCTGGGTACTCAGGGTTGCGCGAGCATCGTTGGAGAGTCGCGATACCCGGTCGCGGTATCCAGTGCGCCGATGGGGGCGTCATTTGAAATCACCGACAAGAACGGCACCGTCGTACACACGGGCAATACCCCAAGTACCGTTACCCTGAAGTCGGGCAAAGGCTATTTCTCGGGGCAGACCTATACGCTGCGGTTCAAGAAAGAAGGCTATCCGGACAAGACCGTGGAACTGGATTCGAGCCTCAGCGGTTGGTACTGGGGCAACATCCTGATCGGGGGAATCATCGGCCTGCTGATCGTCGATCCTCTCACCGGCGCCATGTACAAACTGCCGGAATTCGCCTCTGCAGATATGGGCAAGCCGTTGGCTGACATTGGCGAGCAGCCCCTGAAAGTTGGCGTAATCGACGATTTGACTGCTGCTCAGCGCGAGCGTCTTGTTCCGGTTAAATGATCAACTGCAGCTACATCCCGTCTCCCAGCCCTCCCGGCTGCGCTGTCGCGCAGGGAACTCTGCCCGCAAGCCCGCCGCATCAGGTGTGGGAGCCTGGCTTGCCGGCGATGGGCTGCGCAGCGGCCCCAAGGTCTCAATTCAGTCACAATCCGCCAGAATGGTGTCGCCTGCATTGGGGCTGCTTCTCAGCCCATCGCCGGCAAGCCAGGCTCCCACAGTGACCGCATCAAATCATAGAGATACGATTTGGTCCATGAGGTCGGCTTCAGCCGCGAACACCGGCGTAGCCGGTGCCATCCACCACGTGCCGGTTGTACTCTGATTTTCACTGCAACCTCGCCGATCAGACGCCGCACAATGCCGCAATGCTCACCAGCGTAACGCCCACGCCCATCGCCAGCACTGCGCCCAGTCGCGGTGTCGACCTCTCTTCGCGTATATGCCGCGCAGCCCTGCGATAGCCGCCGATGATCAACAGCGAGTAGACGCTGCCTATCGCCAAGGCCATGAGCATCAGCGTGGTCATGGAACCGTAATGGGCCAGTGGATGACGAAACGCGATGCATCCCAATATCAGGCTAGACAGCACCGTGCGCTCCCAAGTAAGCGCCGTGCGCTCGGGCTGCAGGCCTTGGTCGTCATGCGGGGGCATATGAGGTGCGCTCAAGGCAGCAACAGCAAGGTGGAAACGATCAGCCCGAACAAACCCAGCAGCGGTGCCAAAATCGGGTACGGCAGCGCTTGCCGATGGCGCAGGGCGCGCTCGACATTGAGCCAGCGCAGGGTCGCATTGACGCTGACCACTAGCGCCATGCCCGTCAGGGCATAGGACAGCAGCGCTTGTGGGCGCCCGGCCAGCAGCTCCAGCGGCAGCGCATCCAGTGCGATACCACTGGCCAGAAGGGCAAGGGCCGTGCGGATCCAGGCCAGAAAGGTGCGTTCATTGGCGAGCGTGAAGCGTGGGTCGGGTTCGCACCCTTCGGCCAGTGCAAAGACCTGACGGAATCGGGATTTCAGCGATTTTTCAGCGGGTGGATGCAGCATGGCAACGAACCTTCTATTTGAACGCTGGTGGTGTGCAGTCGATCGACGCGCCTGCGTTGGCATTCTGAAGGGTTCTGTTTACATGGCTAGGGCAGTTCTTGCTTAACGCTATGCACTTCTTGGCAACCGCCGTACTAAAAAAGCACAGCGTTGATCGAATATCTGCATAGCCCGCACGCTGGGCCGTTGGCTAATGTAACCCCTGCTAAAAAATCCGACGAATCATATTCAAAAGGGGTGAACTCCATGGCTTCAGGGGAACTGCACTCGGCGCAAAACGTGCCACTGCCTTTCGGTGTTGATGACATTAAATCCATGATCGGCCGTAAAGTCTGGAACGTGCTGGGTACTTCGTATTGGCCGATTCTTGGCGGGGATGATCAGAGCAGTTTTGCCTGGTTGACCTATGACCCGCCCGGCAGCTTCATACCGCCCCATACGCACCCTATCCAGGATGAGCATGTGTTCGTCCTGGAGGGTGAGTACTCGCTGTACAAAGATGGCGAATGGATGACCGCCAAGCCGGGCGATCACGTCTGCTGGCCACGTGGTTCCAGCCATGGGTACCGCATCGATGCGGACAAACCCGCCCGCGGGCTGTTCTGGGTAAGCCCAGGTAACGACCTGTCCAGCCTGTTCGATGAGTTGCACAACCAGGCCAGCCCCGAAGAGGTGGTCAGGCTGTCCGGGCTGCGCAACATCCTGTTTGCCAAGCCCGGTACTTCGCCGAACTTCGAATAGACCAACGGCTCAGCCATCCTGCCGGGGTGGCTGATTACCCAAAGCAAAAATGAATATAAACCCAACGAGAACCGCATAGTGATAGGCCCAGTGCCTGAATTAGATTGCTGTGGCGATAACCCGCATGTTTAATCAATTAGAATAAAAAGGTAGTCAGATGAGCCAGGTAAATCATTCCGGAATGACTGTTCACACGCTCGGTACTGGTGGTGGGCCAGTTGTCTCCGCCAGCCGCGCGGGTATCTCGACAGCGGTGGTAGTTGATGGCTGTTCCTACGTGTTCGACTGTGGCATGGGCAGTATTCGTAACTACCGCTCCCATTGCACGTGGGATCAACTGCGCGCGATTTTCATTACTCATCACCATTCTGATCATATTTACGACCTGGGCTCTTATTTGCTGACCGGCTGGCAGGTGCCGGGCGAGTCCTTCAGCCAGCCGATTCACGTTTACGGCCCGGCCAAACCGCCGCGCGTACCCGCCCTGCATGTTCACGGTGATCACCCCGTGGTGCCGGGCTGCTGCGGCGGCGACCACCCGATGGTCGGCACTGCGGATGTGGTGGATGCATTGATCAACCGCGTATTCGCCTCTGACGTTGCCATTCGCATGGCCGACGAAGGGCGCTCCAGCCCCAACCAGTGGGTGTATGGCCACGATATCGAAGTGCCGGCGCACGCCAATGCGGACCCTGTGCTGGCCCGTCACCCGGTGATGGACCCCTTTGAAGTGTATCGGGACGAGAACGTCGTGGTGTCGGCGATTCTGGTTGATCACCGCCTGTGCTACCCAGCCTTTGGTTTCCGTATCGATAGCCAGTATGGGTCGGTGGTGATCTCCGGCGACACGACCTATTCGGAAAACTGCATCCGCCTGGCCAAGGGGGCCGACGTGCTGCTGCATGAAGTCATCGACCTGGATGCTATCCTCGCCACCTTCCCCGAAGGGCCGACCCGCCAAGGTATTGCCGTGCATCTGGAAGAGTCGCACACCTCGTACGAACAGGTCGGCAAGGTGGCGCAGGCAGCGGGCGTCAGCCAGTTGATCCTGCACCACATCGTGCCGAACGTGCCGGGCGCGGCAGACATCGAGAAAATGCTCCGGGCCGCCCGCCGTGACTTCAGCGGCAAGGTTTTCGCGGCAGAGGATAACGACAGCTTCCGCGTGGGTGGCACGGTCACTGCTGCTTGCTCGAACACTCTTTTGCCTGCGTCTGAAGCCGTCGAGGTGTGAACATGACAGAGCTCACTCAAACCGCATATCCGCCTCATACACTGCGTGCTGCGGTTGCCAAGGGGCAGATGAATCGCCGCGCCTGGTTGATCACCGGCATGCTGGTGATCTTTCAGATGATCAACTTTGCCGACAAGGCTGTTCTGGGATTGGTTGCCGAGCCTGCGATGGGTGAGCTCGGGTTGTCGGCGAGTGAGTTCGGTTTTATCGGCAGCGCTTTTTTCTTTCTGTTTGCTATCAGTGCCGTGTGCGTCGGTTTTCTCGCGGCCAAGGTGCCGACCCGATGGATCTTGCTGACCATGGGGGTGCTCTGGTCGGTCTTGCAGTTTCCCATGCTGTTTGGCGGGGGCGCTGCAATACTGCTGGTGACCCGCATTGTGCTCGGCGCCGCCGAAGGGCCCGCAACGCCGACTACCCTGCACCATGTGCACGGTTGGTTTCCCGCGCGGGAGCGCGGTTTGCCCAGCACCCTGGTCGCCATTGGCTCTACCCTGGGGCCGATCATTGCAGCGCCCATCCTGGCCTATATCATTGCCCACCCGCAGTGGGGGTGGCGCTGGGCATTCGGTTTTCTCGGGTTGATCGGCTTCATCTGGTCGGTACTCTGGCTGGTGGTCGCCAAGGAGGGCCCCTACAGCCACCTCAAGGGCAAGCAACAGGACCACGCACCAGGCGCGCAGCCGGCGCAGGACCAGGCCCCTGCCAGTGAGCGAGCGAGCATTACAGAAAAGTCGGACACACTTGCGCAGGTGCCGATTGTTCGGGTGTTCTGCTCGCGGATGTTCATCATTGCCACGCTGGCAGGTGCCGGGTGCTTCTGGGCGCAGGGCTTTCTGACCACCTGGTCGCCGCGTTACCTCGGTGCGGTAGTGTCGCTGTCGCCCGAGATGGTCGGGCTGGTATCGACCTTTCCGTGGTTGTTCGGCGCGCTGACCTTGGGTGTGCTGGGTTATGCGTCACGGGTAATGATGCGCCGAGGTGTTTCGGTATACCTGTCCTTGGGTGCCTCGTTCGGCCTGGTCCTGCTGCTGTCCGGCGTCTGTTTTCTGGTTCTTCCGCACCTGCAAGGGTATAGCGCGGTCACCATGCTGGTTGTGGCCGCGGGGCTGGCGATGACTTTTCCCCTGGCGCCGACGGCAGTGGCCTTTTGCGTTGCATCCAGACAACGTGGCGCGGTCATGGCAACGTTGACAGCGGTAGCATCGCTGGGCGGCATTGTGGCGCCGGTCATGGTCGGCCTTCTGATGGAGCGGGCAGGGTACCTGCAAGTGGGCAAGGGTGCGCCACAGAGCCTGGAAATGACCGCACGGCTGGCCGAAGGCATGAATGCTTCGTTCGCCTACATTGGTTGTTACCTGGTGGTGATGGGGTTTGTCAGCATCCTGTGCCTTGACCCTGACAGCACCGCGAAGAAACTCCAGAAGCGTTTTGCCTGACGAACCCAGGGCTCGCTCCCGCTACGTGCAGGCACGACACCATGTTGCGCCTGCACCCACTGGCGGTCCCCTCCGATTCAGTAAGTGGTCATAAAAATAACAACGTAGGTCGAGTGCCGGAGCTCTGCCTTTCGGCCAACTGACCTGCCTCCACGGCTGTGCTTTGCACACCTCAGAAGGGCTCACTTCGATGTTCCATAAAAACTGGCTGGCCAGCGGCGTTGCCGCGGGCTTGATGGGGATGTGCGTGCCGATTTCTGCCCAGGCAGACTTCGTGGGAGACCGCCAGATCAGTCTGGGGCTGCGCAACTTCTACCTGGATCGCGACTTCAAGCAGAACGGGGCGCCCCAGTCACGGGTCGGTAGCTGGACCCAGGGGTTCGATTTTCGCGCCATCTCTGGCTACACCGAAGGCCCTTTGCAATTCGGTCTTGATGTGTCCGGGCAATATGCCTATCGCCTGGATGGCGGCGGTGGTCGGGGCCCCGATAGTGTCATCCCCTACGATGACAGCAAGGGCCAACCGGTACACGACTATGGCCGCGCCGCCTTGACCGGCAAGGTGCGCTATTCCAGAACCGAGCTGAAAGTCGGCGAACACCGCCCGATGCTGCCGGTTGCCTTCATCGACGATACGCGCCAGCTCATTACCACCTATCACGGCCTGTTGCTGGACTCGCGTGAAGTGGACGGCCTGGTCCTGACGGCTGGGCGGTTTACCGAGATCAGCAGCCGCGAGTCTTCCAATCGCGAAAAAATGTACCTGTTCACCGGGCCCAATGGCCCGCGTCGCACCAGCGATGGGCTCAACTTCGGCGGTGCCAGTTACGCATTCACCCCGCGTTTGTCGGCGACGTACTTTTATGGGCAACTGGAAGATATCTATCAGCAGCAGTACCTGGGCCTTACCCAGAACACCGAGCTGGGTAACGGCTTGGTGTTGAAGACCGATCTGCGCTATTTCGACAACAGGGAAGATGGACAGGCCCTGTATGGCGACATCGACAACCGTTCCTACGGTTTGCTCGCCAGCCTGAGGAAGAATTCGCACACCGTCGCGGTCGGTTATCAGCGCATGCTCGGCGAAAGCACATTTCCCACCCTCAATGGCTATGCACCGCAACCCTACCTGGTGAACTGGTCTGCCGTCGGCTTCGTCAAACCCAACGAAAGCTCCTGGCAGTTGCGCTATGACCTGGACTTTGCCGGCTACGGTGTGCCGGGGCTGAAGCTGATGACTCGCTACCTGCGCGGCACCGGCATCGATCGTGGCAACAACGCCCTGGACCAGAACGTGGAGAGCGAGCGCAACCTCTTCATCAGCTACGTGGTGCAGAGTGGCCCGCTGCAGGGCGTTGCGTTCGAGTGGCGCAACATCGACGTCAAGACGCGCTATGGCAACGGTCAGGCCGCGGGGGTGGATTACCAGGAGAACCGCTTTATCACCAGCTACACCTTCAAGTTCTAGTGGCTCGCAGGCCGCCCTCAGGGGCGGCCGCGCTCATGCTTCAGGCTGTTTCAGTAGCAGGGCAGGCCGCTTGGTAAAGGTTGTCGATCAGCTCGAGCAGCATGCCACCCGGCCCCTCGAACGCCTGCAAAACGGTGAAGTGATCACGGCCTGCAATCTCCAGGCAGGTCGCCGGGCTACCTGTCAGTGCCCATGCCTCCGCCATGCTGCGGTTCTGCTCCAGAAACGCTGGCGTTTCTTCCCCCCCGACGACAAACGCTGCTGGCACCAGATCACCGCTGACGCGGGCGAGTGGCGAGCAAGCGTGCGCCTGGCGCATGTCCAGGCGTAGCTTGTCATTCAGGCTGGTTTCGATCAGCGGCGCCAGGTCGTAGACCCCGCTGATCGGTACTATCGCGGCGATGGGGCGCTGCTGGGGCGCGAGCGCGGTTTGCGCCAGGGCCAACTCGACCGCAAGGTGCCCCCCCGCCGAGTGCCCCGCGACGATCAGCGGCAGCTGCCGGTCCCTGACCGGAAGTGTCGTGAGGCTGAAAAGCAGGCCGTGGCCTACGCTGGCGACTATCTGATCGACAGCTACATCAGGGCACAACGGGTAGTTCAGCAGGGCGACGTTGTAGCCGCGTGCACTCAGTGCCGCGGCGATGAAGCGAAACTGTGCCTTGTCCCGCGACTGCCAGTAGCCGGCGTGCAGGTAGATCAGGTTGGCTTTGGCGCTGCCTTGGGCAACGCACAGGTCCAGGGTTTGCCTGGGGTGTAGGCCGTAGCGCACCTCAAGATTCCAGGTGCGCTCGCTTAGCACCTGGGCGTTGGCCACTTGGTACTGCTCGAACAGCGCGGTGAAGCTGGGGCGATACTGCCCGGTAACGTATTGGTATTCAGCGGTGTTTTTTGGCATGGCGCAGTCTCTTGCGTTAAAGGCAGGCTGAACAGAAACAGCCGAACCGCCACGCGGCGGTTCGGCATTCGAACAATGCACCTTCAGGTCTCAGGTGTTGCTCTGGGCGAATTTTTCGTAGTAGAGGTGGCAGTTTTCCAGGCCTTGCTCGTTCAGCCAGTTCTTCACCGACTCGACCATCGGCGGTGGCCCGCACAGGTACATGTCGAACGGCGTGGTGTGCATGTCTGGCAATTGGAAATGCTCCGTGACATAGCCGCACTTGCCGCTCCAACCAGCATCGGCGTCGCTGATTACCGGGGTGAAGCTGAAGCCTGGAATGCGCTTGGCGTAGCCTGCGATCCGCTCCAGCTCGCAGAGGTCCGCTGCCTGGCGCACGCCGTAGTAAAGGTGCACGGGTTGGCCGCACCCACCCCGGTCGGCAATCTCGTCGAGCATGCCCAGGAACGCCGACAGGCCCGTGCCGCCGGCAACCATCACCAGTGGCCGGGTGATGTGGCGCAGGTAGAAGGCCCCCAAAGGCGCCTCGAATACCAACGGGTCGCCAACCTGGCAACGCTCACGGATATAGTTGCTCATTGCCCCGTCAGGCAGCAGACGAATCAGGAACTGCAACTGGTTGGCGCTGTTGGGCTGATTGGCGAAGGAGTACGAACGCTTGTGATCGGTGCCTGGCACCTGAATACGGGCGTACTGGCCGGGCAGATAATCCAGGCGCTGCGTTGCGGCGCTGGCATCGACGTGCACAATCGCCGTGGTCGGCGAAACCTGCACCACGGCGCTGACAATGCCGCGGTGTTCACGGGTATCCGCGCCATGGCAACGTGTTGAGTCGAAATCGAAATAGAACGCTGCATCCGACTGCACGCGGGTCTGGCAGGCCAGCACTTTGCGTTGGGCAAGGTCATTGGCCGACAGCGCCTCGTCGTCCACGTAGTCCTGGGTGTACTGCCCAGACTCACAGCGCCCCTGGCAGGTGGCACACACACCTTCGCGGCAATCCAGCGGAATCTTGATGCCTGCACGCAGCGCTGCATCAAGCAGCACTTCGTTGCCCTGAACGGTGCAGAACAGTGTTTTTCCATCGGCAAAGTTGAAGGCAACCTTGTACGTCATGATGGCTCCTCCGCCGTGTCAGAGATGGTAGAAATCGAGCACCGAATTGATCGTGTCGTTGAGCAGCACCACATGCTTGCGGGCAATTTTCCAGCTCTCGCCGTCGGGCCGCAGGCGGTAGGTGGCGCGGCCGAAGAATTGCTCGGCGTTCTGCAGCCGGTAGTACAACGTGTGCCAGTTCACCTTCACTTCCAGCTCACCACCGTGCAGCGGCGCAATGCGGACGTTGCTGATCAGGTGAAGGGTGCGCGGCATGGGAATGGTCGAAGCCGCTTTGCCGGTGCGAATCCGAAACACCCGATCTTCCAGCCCCCCGCGGTTGGCGTAGTAGATCAGCGACATGCCTTGCTTTGGGTCAAGGGTATAGACGTGTTCCGAGTCCCACTGCGGCAGGTGAAACTCGCTGTCCTCACTGAACATCGCCAGGTAGGCGTCCCAGTCCTGGGCATCGCAGGCCTCGGCGTTACGGTAGAAAAACTGTTCGACGCGGTACTGCAGTTCGCCATTCATGGTCATACCTCCTTGAGCTTGAGGGATTGCTGTTCTTCGGCCTTGCGGGCCAGGCCCTCGAGCAGGAAGCGCTGCCAGTTGCCATGCTGGTTGACGTAAAGGCCTTCGTGGGTGAACTCGGTGCCGGTCAGGGCCGGGGCGATGCCGATGGTTTCGCTGTTGCGGGTAGGGCCATCGACCCACTTGTCGCAGCCGCGGGAAATGTCGCTCCAGCGCTCCAGGCGCGCCTGGAAACCGCGCTGCGCTTCACGAAACTCCACCAGGTCGTCCGGTGTACCCAGGCCCGAGACATTGAAAAAGTCCTCGAACTGACGGATACGGTTCTCGCGGTCGGCGTCCGACTCGCCTTTGACGCCGAGGCAGAAACTGTTGATCTCGGTCTTGTTCCAGGCCAGCGGACGGATGATGCGCAGCTGCGAACTGATCTGGTCGAGGAAGAACATGCTTGGGTAGATATTCAGGTTGCGCAGGCGGTGCATCATCCATTCGGCCTTGTCCTGGCCATGCTCTGCAACAAGGCGCGGCATGATCGCGGCGTAACCGGGGCGTACGGCTGGGTTGGGCATATCACTGAACAGCACGCTATGGCCGTTGTGGAAGGCAAACCAGCCGTCATCGGTTTCCTTGTCACCCGCCCCCAGCTTGCTGTAGTCCAGGGTGCCGCTGGCGGTCAGGCCTTTCTCGGCATTGACCTGTTGGCGGTGCTGCACGGTGGCCACGTAGTTGTAGTGCACGGTGCTGACGTGGTAGCCGTCCAGGCCATTTTCGTTCTGCAGCTTCCAGTTGCCGTCGTAGGTGTAGGACGACTTGCCCGGCAGCACTTCAAGTTCGCCAGTGGCGGACTGCGCGACCATCATGTCGAAGAACACCCGGGCGTCGCCCAGAAAGTCTTCCAGCGAATCCTTGCCGTGGATGTCGAGGCTGACGAAGACAAAGCCCTTGTAGCTTTCGATGCGGGCTTTTTTCAGGCCGCGCGTTGCCTTGTCGAAATCTTCCGGGTATTCGCCCGGCGCCTTGACCTTGACCAGACGACCGTCGCTTTTGTAGCACCAGGCATGGAAGGGGCAGGTAAAGGTCGATTGGTTGCCCTTGCCGACGCGGGTCAGGGTCGTACCACGATGCTGACAGGCGTTGATCAGCGCGTTGAGCTGGCCTTCGCCGTCGCGGGTGATGATCAGGGGCTGGCGGCCGGCGCGCATGGTCATGAAGTCGTGCTTTTGGCTAATCTCGCTTTCATGGCACGCATAGATCCAGTTTTTCTCGAAAATCAGCTCCATCTCGAGGTCGAACAGCGCCGGCTCGGTGAACATGTCACGGGCGATGCGGTACACGCCTTCCACGGGACGAAAGTCCAGGCAGCCCTGGATAAAGTCCTGCCACTGGGCAATTGATTTGGTGCTCATGGAGTCTGACCTTTGCTTGCTGCGGGAATGGCTCGATTAAACCCCCCAGCCCGTCCCGGCACTATTCGGCTACCACGTGATTGCTATGCAGTTTTGCGTTTTCCATCAGGCCGCTGGCAGGACTGACGGTGCTTGACGTTGGCACCCGAGCGAAATAGCTTGGTCCCGCGTGCTACCGCAAAAGCGCATACATGAGACGCTCGCGGTTCGGGCCCTATGAGGAAATGCCATGCGTAACACCCACAATAAAAACAATGCCAGTCGTCAGCAATTCTCAACCGTTCTCAATACGCCCGCGCAAGCCATACAGTGGATGTTGAGCATCAATGGGCCACATGATCTTGAAGTCCCCAGGCCTGGCGAGCTGGATTTTCGTCATCACGGCACGATCATTGGTAATGCCGCTATCGGCTTGATCGAATACTCGACCCTGGTCAGCGTCAAGATCCAGGATTTGCAGGAGAGCTACAGCATCAACTTGCCCGTGTACGGCGAGCAAAGCATCGAGCATCAGGGCAAGGCCTTTGTTTCCAACCCTTCGGTGGGCGTAATCCTCTCGCCTAACCAGTCGTTGCGCATGACCATCGGTGAAAAATGCCTGAAAAAAATGGTCAAACTCTCGCGCAGCGCGCTGGAGGCAAAACTGTCCAAGTTACTCGGTCGGCAAATCGTGCAGCCTATACTTTTTGAACCCATGGTGCCGGTGCAAGGGGCGATGCAAGACTGGTGGAAGTTGGTGGAAAGTGTTCAGTCGATGCTGCAGACCGAGAACTCTTTGTGCGACCTGCCAGAAGTCTGGAGCAACTTTGAAGGCAGCTTGGTCACGAGCCTGCTGTTCTCTCAACGGCATAACTATTCTGATGAATTGCAAGCGCGACAAAGCGGGCGCCCGCAGTACCTGGCCCAACTTGAAGCGCTGTTCAACGCGTCGCTTGAAGCGCCACTGACGCTCGAAGACCTCGAGCACGCTGCGGGTGTTTCACGTGAGCGCCTGTACCGTGATTTTCATACCCATTACGGGATGACGCCGATGGCCTATTACCGCCAGTTACGCTTCGAACAAGTACGTGTGCGCCTGACCCAGGCACGCGCTTCGGAGAAGGTTTCCAGTATTGCCATGGATTACGGTTTTCAGCAATTCGGCCGTTTTTCCAAGGAGTACAAGGAGCGTTTCGGGGAGTTGCCTTCGCATACGCTGAAGGCGCATCGTACCCACTGAAGTTGTGACTGCAGCATCGCAACGGTGCTGCCCGCGAGGTCTGGCCATCAGGCCAGGTTCAGCGTGAAATCAGTGAGTTAACGCCCCCCATCAAAGCCATCCCTGCAGAAAATGTTATGGTAGGTGGCTTGGCGAGGTGATATTTGCACCCGCTTTGCCTTCCCGCCCGTGACATATCCCAGGTGTTTGCCCGTCCATGCGTACGGCTGCCGACATCTGATCCCGCAGCGTTTCCAATCAGCGAGCGCTCACCCGTTCCCCGTGTGCTTCAAGCCACATCGAAGTAGGAGTAGACCATGCCTGTCAAACCGTCTGACGAGGATCAGCCGAACACAATACAGCCCAATGGCCCGATGCCGAACGCTGAAAATGAACCGCTACGCGCCGCCCTGGAGCGCAAGCGCTTCGGTGGTCTGGACCGCCGCCATGAGCGTCATGAAGACGATGCGCCCGTGTCGCGAAGTGACCTCAGCAAAGGCCCGCAAGAGCTCATCGAAGACTACCAGTCGCATATCAACTGGTCGGTAGTGATCATTTCGTCAGTGGTGATTCTGGTGTTCTCGATTTGCACGATACTCAGCCCCGCTGAAGCGCGCACGACCATGAAGCTGATTGTGGACTGGATCGCGATCAACCTCGGCTGGTATTACGTGCTGACCATGACGCTGGTGATCGCCTTTGTGCTGTGGGTGGCGTTTTCCAAGGAAGGTGACGTGCGCATCGGGCCTGATCACTCGCGGCCGCAATACAAGCTGGTGACCTGGGTCGCCATGTTGTTCGCGGCAGGCGTGGGTATCGACATGCTCTTCTACTCGGTCACCGGGCCGGTCGTGCAGTACCTCACACCGCCCGCTGGCCAAGGCGGCACGCCGGCGGCCATGCAGGATGCCGTGGTCTGGACAATGTTCCACTACGGCATCGCTGGCTGGGCGATGTATGCATTGCTGGGCATGGCCATGGGCTATTTTGCTTACCGCTGGGGCATGCCGCTGTCGATTCGAGCGGCGCTGTATCCCTTGCTGGGCAAGCGCGTGCGGGGCCCGCTTGGGGATGGTATCAGCATCATCGCGTTGATCGGCACGGTGTTCGGTGTCGCCACCTCGATGGGCATCGGCGTGGTGTTGCTGAACGTCGGCTTCTCGCTCATCTTCGGCCTGCCAGAGGGGCTTGGGCTGCAGATCGCGCTGGTCGGCGGTGCGGTGCTGCTGACCATCGCCGCGACCACCTCCGGTGTCGACCGGGGTATCCGCTGGATCGCCGAGCTGAATCTGTGGAGCGCGGTGGCGATGATGCTCTACATCCTGTTCAGCGGGCAGACGGCGTTTCTATTGAATGCGCTGGTGGAAAACATCGGCCGCTTCATCGTCACATTCCCCGCACGCACCTTGCAAACCTTTGCTTACCAGCCTGGCACCACCGACTGGATGGGCTCATGGACATTGTTCTTCTGGGCGTTCTGGCTGGCTTGGGGGCCGTTCGTGGGGGTATTCCTGGCCCGCATCTCCCGTGGCCGCACCCTGCGCGAATTCGTTATCGCTGCCATCACAGCGCCGGTGCTGTGTGACTTCATCATCGTCTCGCTGTTTGGTAATTCCGCGTTGTTTCAAGTGATGCAGGGCAACACCGAATTCGCCGAACTGGCAATGCAAAGCCCGGAGCGAGGCTGGTACGCGCTGCTCGGCATGTTCCCTGGCGCGATGTTCCTGATCGGCCTGGCGACGCTGTCCGGGCTGCTGTTCTACCTGACCAGCGCCAACTCGGGCGCGATGGTGATGTCGAACTTTTCTACGTCGATCCCGGACCCTTCGCATGACGGGCCGAGCTGGCTGCGCATCTTCTGGGCGATCATGACTGCGGTACTCACCGTGGCGATGCTGATTGCGGGAGGGGTGACCACCATGGAATACGCCACCCTGATCTTCGCCTTGCCGGTCACGGTCATTGCCTACCTGGTCATGGCCTCGTTCTACAAGGTGTTGCGCATGGAGCGTGCCGAGCGCGAAGGGCAGGTGCTGCGACGGCCATCGATGGCCCCGATCGGTGGCCACGTGCCAGAGCGTTCATGGAAGCAGCGGCTGGAGCAGATGCGTGCGTTTCCGTCGCAGCGCCAGGTCAGCCAGTTTCTGCAGCGCACTGTCCGGCCTGCACTGGATGAAGTCGCCGCCGAATTCGGTAACCAGGACTACCAGGTCGAGCGTGAAAACATCAGCAATGCCTACGGCATCGAAGAGCCGATACTGCGGCTGCCGATGGACACGTTCCGCGACTTCCTCTACCACGTTGCCATGGTAGAGGCACCGGTGCCGATGTTCGGCGGCCGCATGTCGCGGGAGACCGACGTGTACTACCGCCTGGAGGTGTATACCCAGACCGGCTCGGGTGGCTATGACCTGATGGGTTTGACCAGGCAGCAGATCATCGACGACGTGCTGGAACGGTATGAAACGCACCTTGCGTTCCTGACCCTGTCTGCCCAGACGGATACGGCATCGGTCATTACACCGCCCGGTGTCACTTGATCAGCGACAGATACCCGGCCACATCGCGTTTCTGCAGCAGCATCCTGAGTTGGCGCCGCCCCCAATGCATCCCCGCGGCCTTGTACCTGAGCAGCGCAACAACCAGCGACAAGGCAAAGATCTGTGGCACATAGGTGATCAACCATTGCGTCGTCCTGCCCAGGGCACCGGTCAGGCGAATGTCAGGCATCAGTTCGGTAAACCTGAGCACTACATAGCCTGACGGATGCAGGGCCATGAACAGATTCAGCAGCAGGATGCCGGGCACGGCCAGCACAATGGCGCGTAGCAGATGGCCCTCGGTCCAGCGCCAGACCTTGGGTGCCAGCAGGGGCAGGACCATGCGGTTGAAGACCAGGGCAACCAGCCCCCAGCAGGCCAGCGGCCAGTAATCCCCGCGTTGTGCCACGCTGTTTATCAGCGATTGCAGCGGCAACATGAACGCCGCCACTACCGAGTCGGGGTTGTGCGCCAGCGCAAACAGCCCGATGTAACCCTCGTTCCCGGCCATGGCACTGGGTGTGTTGCGGTGCAGCAAGCTCATTGCCCCATACACCACGGTCATCACTGCGCTTAACGAGAACGCCAGCCCCAGCACGGCGCTCAAGCGGAACTTCAGGCTGGTGGAGATGATGTGGTAAAGCGAGCGATTACGGGCATCCATGAAAGCAGTCGCGTCGGCCGCGCTGATGATGCCGTTACGCACGGGTGAGGTTTTCTCGACGTCGGTCTCGCGCTCCATTTCCTTTATCAGCAAGCGCGCGATCTTGCTGTTCGATGCCTGGTTGACCTGCCAGATGTTGGTGTATTGCTGCACACCGTCGACGGCTTTCTTGAAGCCGCCGCTGAGCACGCCATCAAGGAACACGGTGTGCAGGTTGGGGCCGATGAACCGGCAGGTGCCGCTTGCCTGTTGATAGGTCACTTGCGCCTGTGCCGCGACCGCGTGACCGCTGGCGGTAAACACGTTTGGCTGGTCGGCGGTGGTCTGGTAGCGATCCACGGCAAATACCTGGTGGCGGTGCGGGGTGTTCATCACTTCCCGCAGGGCTGGCAGCAACCAGTCTGCACTCATCGCACCCCATTGGAAGTTCACGGAGGTGTCTGCGAAGACGTCCAGATGGTATTCGCAGATCAGTTGGCAAGCGCCTTTGCACGTGGCGCAGGTGACCTTGCCCGCTCGGCACGACCTGCAGGTGATGTTCCCTGAGCTGTGGCAGATGTGGCAGGGGATCGTTCCCGAATCATTGCACCTGTTGCAAGGCATGCCGGGCCTGCGGTTGCCGTTGCAAACGTTACAAGGCAGGCGTAATGAGCGGTAGCATCGATCGCACGGTTCGAGGGCGCTGCCCCTGCATCTGGAGCATTGGGTTGTGCCATGTCCGGCGCACCCCTGGCAGTCTTCGATGCCGCAGTAAACATTCTGGTCAGTGAGGATGCGAAACTTTCCAGGCTCTCGGTAGCGGCTGACATTACTTTTCAGCTGCGCCTGAGTCTGGTCCCGCAGAAAACCTGGTGCGGCCAGCAGCTGTTGCTGTCGATGGCTGAGTACCGCGCGCATATCGGCCTGGTCATACAGCGGGCCGGTTGCCTGGCTGACGTAGCGGCTCTGGTACTCGAACGCGTAGTTGGCGGTGACGGTATAGGTGAGCTCGGCCCGGTGCTGCTGCACATTTTGCACATTGACTGGCGCGGTGACCTTTTCGCCGAAGGCGTCCTGTGCCTTGGCCTTCATCGCCTGGGCGATATCGTTGGCGGTGAAACCACTTGTTCCTGACATTTGCAATCCATGGCTGGGGCTATTCTTGAAAGGCGCATTTTGCCAGCGCCGAGTCGTGCGGGTACAGCGCATGTGTGGGTTCACCCGCGAACACCGATGAAGCCGGTGCCATGCAGCGGAGCAAAGGCCCTATAGGCTAAAGCCAGTCAGTCAAGGCTGATGGGGCTGCTGCGCAGCCCATCGCCGGCAAGCCAGCTCCCACCCAGACCGCATCGAATTCAAGCCATGCGCCGTACTTGTGGGATCCAGGCTTGCCGACAATGGACCGCTAAGCGGCCCATTGCTTGACTGACAGGCATTCTCGCCACATCGAATTCAAGCCATGCGCCGTACTTGTGGGATCCAGGCTTGCCGACAATGGACCGCTAAGCGGCCCATTGCTTGACTGACAGGCATTCTCGCCACATCGAATTCAAGCCATGCGCCGTACTTGTGGGAGCCTGGCTTGCCGGCGATGGGCCGCAAAGCGGCCCCATTGGTTAACTGACTGGCATTCCCCGATAGGCTGCCATCGGCCCAACTCAATCAACCCATCGCCAAAGCGGCTCATCCAGCAACCCGACCCCACGCAACTGGGTCTGCCCGTGATGCTTCTCAAGCTCCAGCACATTGCACCCGTCGCACGCCGTCAGCGCGTCGATCAGCGGCTTGCTGTGCGAGACCACCCACACCTGGCTGCGTTGCGAAGCGCGAATGATCAGCCGCGCCAGGGCCGGCAGCAGGTCGGCATGCAGGCTGGTTTCCGGTTCGTTCAGCACCACCAGCGACGGTGGCCGTGGGGTAAGCAGCGCCGCCATCAACAGCAGGTAACGCAGGGTCCCATCGGACAATTCAGCCCCGCCCAGCGGTCGCAAAAGCCCATGCTGATGCAGCCGCACGCTGAACAACCCTCCCGGCGGCGCATCAATCTCAAGCCGGCTACCGGGGAACGCGTCCTCCAGGGCCGCTGTAAGGTCTTCAACCTCGCCAATCTCGATAATGGTCTGCAACGCCGAAGCCAGGTTGCGCCCATCGTGATGCAGCACCGGCGAGCGGGTCCCTAGCTGTGGCTGGCGGCAAGGCGCGTCGCGGTCGATGCGGAAGTGGTCGTAGAACCGCCAGCTGTTGATGAACGCGCGCAGGTCGCCAATCTCTGGCGCCTGGCGGGGGCGGCCGACAATGTTGAAAAAGCTTTCGCCGCTGTCGGCATGCTGGTCGAGCACGGTCCAGCTGTTGCCCTCGCGGGCGCGCACCATGGCGTTCTTGCGTTCGACCAGCAGCGAGGCGGGGCGATAGGCGCCGGCGCCCCAGATGGCTTCGCACTTGATCTCGGGGTCGAGCATGAAGGCGGTTGGGTAGGGCACGGGGATCGGCAGGCCGAGGGAGATGGCAAAGCCGAAATCTTCGGTGGCGAAGCCCAGGCGCAGGCGTTTGGCTTCGCTTGGGTGCTGGCCCTGGATGGGCACTTCGCCGCGCTTCATGCGCGCACTGGTTTGCGGGCCGGCCCACCAGGTGGAGTCCAGGCCACCTTCGCGCGCGAGAGCTTCGATTACCCCGCCCTGGGCGGTTTCGGCCAGCAGGCGCAGGGCTTTGTAGAGGTTGGATTTGCCGCTGCCGTTGGCGCCCGTTACCAGATTGAGCTGGCCGAGGGGCAGGACGAGATGGTTGATGGAGCGGTAGTTGCCGATGGCGAGGGTGGTGAGCATGCCGTGCGTCCGAGCTGGGAGCTGATGGGCAATTGTGGCTGGCCTCGACACCTGGATGGAAGCGAAATCGCAGGCAAAAGAAAGCCCGCCGAAGCGGGCCAAGGTCTATCACGTAGGGATGGTGCGATTGTCCCTGGGGCCTCGTGAAAATTAGGTGAAAGAAAAGTCCCCAGACCGTGATCATCGCGATGCTTTTTGCCGCTGTGCACGCTGGAAACGGCTGACCGCGATCTGCACGGCAGCGGCCACCAGGCACAGCAGGCCGATCTTCCAGTTGCCTTCCAGGCCGTAATGCTCGGCGATCTTTCCGCTGATCAGGACGCTGAAGAAGATGGCGACAGGCAGGATCAATTTGTTCATCGGGGGCTTCCAGCAGGGTGTACATGGCTTGGGTGAACGGGCAGCTCACCCAGCGAAGAAGAGCAGCGATCATAGCAAATCTGTTTCCGCGTGAGTGGTGGTACAGGGCGCGGTGATAGCACTTCACTGATGTGCCCGTGAAGCGGTGTTTATAGAGATGAAAAAAATGAAGCAATTTGCCATCTCCAGTGGTCGATCCAGTTGGATGGGGCTAATTCGAAAGTAGGATTCCCCGCGCGCCTTTGGACACTGCCAATGTTGGTCGCTGGAGGGCTATATGCGAATGAGGGGTAACGTTTACTGGGCATGGGTCGATCCTACGCTTCACCACCGCTCCCATGAAGAAACGCTGGGCGACGGCAGCCGGATCGACGTGCAGGTGAGGCTTTCGCGCACCGGTAGCACGCAGATGTTCCTGGGGGTGTATGCGCGTTCCGGCATGGCATTACACGAAGAGGCGTTTGCCTCGCGGCCAAACGAGTCGATGGCCCGGGCGTTAGCCTGGGGTGTTGCCAGGGCGCGTCGGCTTGCCGATGAAGGTTTCTTTGCCGCTGATCCCATGGCGGCCCTGGAGTAGAGGGGCCGTCAATGAACCGGGCTCGACCACTTGCGTTGGGTCGCCAGGGCCAGCAACTCCCGCTGGCCGGCAATCCCCAGCTTGCGATACAGCCGCTTGATGTAGGTGGCCGCACTCGACTGCTGTATGCCCATGCTCGTACTGATGGCTTGCACGTCGCAGCCGGCCAGCATCAGCTGCAGCAGCTCATGGTCACGCCGGGTCAGTTCCGGGTACAGGCTGATGACGCGCTCACTGAGCAGCGCTGGCATTTCATTGGCTTCAAGATAGGCGCGGTAGTGCAGGCGGGAGATTTGGACGATCAGCGGGGCGGCTGTTTCGATGACATTGATCTCGTTGGCTGAGAAGCGGCCGTGTTCTCGGCCGCGGTAGAAATTTATCGACAGCCAGCGGTTGCCATCGCAGTGGCTTAGCAGCGCGACGCGCTCGGATATTTGCGGCAGCTCGTAGCAGATGCGTCGGTAGTCGCGGTGGGCGATGTCCTCGATGCCCTGGCGTTGCACCATGATGCGCTCGGCGCTCGAGGGGGTAGGGCGTGCAGTCATCGCCTGCTGGTTGCCGTCCATGCTGTAGAAGCGTTCGGCGTAGTTGCTGGAGATTCTGGGCAGCTCGAGCATGCGGGCGCGGTCGGCAAAGGAAATGATCTGCGGGCTGCGGTTGGGGCTGTAGGCGAAGAGGGTGCATTGTGCCAGGGGCACCTGAGCGCCGAGCAATTTCAGCATGTCGGCGGCCAGTAGCTTGCCGTGGCTTTCACTTGTGCGCGAGAGCAGGCTGGCGGTTTGCTCGACGCTCAGGCGGAAGTCGCTGGTGGATGGGCGTAATGGCCAGAATTCCATGCTGAGCTCCGTGGGGACAAGGCATGATTTATTGTTGTACGCGGCCCGGCGGGTGAAGGCCAGTCAGTCAAGCAATCGGGGCCGCTTTGCGGCCCATCGCCGCGGTTCGTCGCCACGACAAGCCAGGCTCCCACAATTACGGCGCATGGCGTGGACTCGATGGGCTGCGCAGCAGCCCCTTTAGCCTTGACTGACTGGCATTAGCCTGGCGGGGGCTGTTGAGCAGGATAACCAATTTGTCAGCCAGGCAGCCAGATGAAGCGGGGCTGCGCAGCAGCCCCGTGGCTCAGAAGCGAACCGTGATCCCCGCATTCACCGAGTGCATGCGGGCGTCCGAACCGAACTGGCCCTGATACGACAGCCCCACATCCGTCTGGCGGTTCAGTTGCACCTTCGCGCCCACTTCGGTCATGGCCACGTTGCGCGTCTGGGCGATCCCCTGTACCGCGAAGTCCGGGCCGCCGGCAAAGGCCTGGGTGCTGCCAGGGTCCAGGTCACCGTACGCGCGGCGCCAGCCCAGCGAGCCGTAGAACTGGGTGTCGTGGTTGGCCACGCGGGTGTGTGTCGAAGCGCGCATGCCCACGGTCGAGAACCAGGTGTCCTGCTGTTCGCTGGACACATCCAGGGCCGCTGCACCGCCTTTTTCACGGAAGCTGTCGGCGTCGTATTTCACGTAGGAAACGCCCACGAACGGCTCCAGCGCCACCGCACCCAGGCCGATGCGATAAGCTGCTTCGCCACTGGCCTGCAGCGTGTTGGCGTCGCGCTTGCCCTTGAGGTGGTCGGTGAAGCCGGCAAAGGCCACGTTGCGTTTGCTGTCCAACTTGTGCCAGGTGTAGCCGACGTCTGCACTCAGGCGCAGGGCATCGAGTTGGGCACCGGTGTACAGGCCCAGGTGGTAGTTGTCACTGTGGCCTTTGGCATCGCGGTCGTCGGCATCGAACTTGGTGCGGCTGTAGCCACCGTAGACGCCGGCGCGCCAGTCGGGGTTGAAGCTGCCGTCGGCGCCCATCAGCACACCGCCGGTGCGCTGATGCAGGCCGCTGGCGCCGTTATTGCCGTCCAGCCGCGACCAGTTGCCGAAGGTTTGCGCCCAGGCCCCGCCCTGCGCTTCAGGGGTGGTTGGCATCAGGCTCGATGCACCCAGCGGCATGCGCACCGTGGTGCTGTCGAACAGGCTGCGCAGACGAGTGCCCAGCACGCCGGAGACCACCTGGCTGTTGGCGATCAACGCGGTCCCGGTGCTGCTGTGGTAGTCGCCGGAGAGCTGATCGATGGCATTGCGCGCGCTGTCGGCATCCAGCACCAGCAGGTTGTTGTACAGCCGCAGCGGGTCGCCGCTCTGCTGCAGAACGCTGAGTGCGCCCGCAGTGTTCCACTGGTTCTCGGTGAGCGCCACGGTCTGGAAGATCCCCGGTGTGCCTGGCCCGCCCGTTTCTGGCGGCTGGACGGGTGGCTGCACCGGTGGCTCGACAGGCGGCTGCACCGGAGGCTGCACAGGCGGCTCTACCGGAGGCTGCACCGGTGGTTGCACAGGCGGCTCGACCGGCGGTTGCACAGGCGGCTCTACAGGCGGCTCTACAGGCGGTTCCGGCGTGGTGGTCTTCTGCGCGATGGTCAGGTTCAGTTCATTGGCCGTGCGCTGCAGGCTGACGTCGAGGAACGCGGATTGGGTGAATGCCTGGGCATACGCGGTGCCGGCGGCGGCACCGTCGACTACGCCGCCCTGGGCGGCCAGCAAGGTGTAGGTTTGCCCGGTCTGGTAGCTTTGCGCATCATTCAGCGTGGTCACATCCACCCGCGTGCCACGCAGGGTCGCGGTGCCGCTGACATTGACGTGGTCCGAGCCGCCATCGCCGGCGATGTCTGCGGCGTACCGCGAGCCGGCCGCCATGTCCAGGTCGCCCTTGATCGACAAGGTCCCCAGCGCGCCCTCACCCGGAGAGAGGGTACCGCCCGAGGCAACCTGGGTTGTACCGACCTGACCGCTACCGGCCAGCACGCCGCCGTCCAGTACCTGAGCGCGGTTGCTGTAGTTGCCGGCGGCGTCGGTGTGGCCGACGGTGCCGTTGACCACCAGGGTGCCGTTGCCGACGCTCAGCAACGAGGTGCCGCGTGGGTTGCTCTGGTCAACATCGCCGGCCAGCACCAGGCGCCCGCCGCGCACCACGGTGCTGCCGGACATGCCGCTGAGGTCGCCGCTGAGGGTGGTATTGCCGCTGAAGGCGTAGACACGCCCTGCGCCACTGATGCTGTTGCTGACCTGCAGGTCGCTGTCGGTGTGGTTGAACGCCAGCGCTCCGCTGCCGGCGCCAAAGCGGATCGCCGTTTGCGGGTCCAGGCGCCCGGCGGCCTGCGCGGCGCCGGCGGTGATGGCGTCGATATCGGTGCGGCTGTCATCCCTGACAACCCCGCCACCGATGCTGAGGGTGCCGCGTGCAGCCGAGTTGATACTGGTCAGCTCGCTGATGTCGATGCCCTCGGTGCTGCTCAGCTCGGCGCCATCGGACAGCACCAGGTTGGTGCTGTAGGTCGTGGTACCCACGGTCAGCGTGCGCGTGGCCAGGCGCGTGCCTGCGCCGGATACGCTGACCACGGTGTTGCGGCCGATGTTGGCAGAGCCCAGTTCCATGGAGTCGCTGGTCAGCACCGCGCCATTGCTCAGGCTCATGTCGTTGCGGTTACGGAAGGTCCCAGTGTTGTCCCAGCGCGTGTTGGCGCCGGACAGCTCGCTGATCGAGTTGATGGCCACGCGTTCGCTGGCAAGCTGCCCACCATCCTTCAGGGTAATGCGCGAGTCGTAGAGAAACACCCCGCCTGAGGTCACGTTGACGGCATCCACCTTCGAGCCTTGACCGCTGACCAGCAGGTTCGCCCGGGACAGGGCATTGCCGGCATTGCCGTTGTCGCTGAGCTGAAGGTCGCGCACCAGCACTTGCCCGCCGTCGAGCACATTCAGCGTGCCCTGGCCGGCGCCGCCAACAACGAGGGTGTTGCCCAGCACGGCAGCGGTCCGCGGCACCACCCAGCGGGTACCGGGGCCCTGGACCGTGACGGTGGCCATGGCCGCACTGGCTTCGTTGTTGGTAAGCGAGCCACCTATTCGCCCGCCTTTGCTGGTGAGTTCGGCACCGTTGTTGATGGTCAGGCTGGCAGGGACACCGTTGCCGGGGCGCAGTGACACCGTGCCGTCATACGCGCGGTCGCTGCTGAAGGTGTCTTGCCCGCTGTCGAGGATGTAGTCCGCCGCGTGGGCGTTCGGCAGCATGGCGAGGGTGATCGCGAACGTGAGCGGGGAAAGTCTGAATAGGGGGTTCATGGCGACTCCAGATACTCCATTTGATGCCACGCAAGTGGCTGCCAGCCTCGAGGGCAATGGCATTCCTTAGGTGCAACGCATTAACACCGGGAGTATCGGGAGCGCTCGCCGCGCGGAGAATAGTACGCATGTACTAGCGTGTTCCGGAACGTGATGCGGCGCACATCGTGCCGTGCAGGTACTGCATCCAAGGAGCGGGCCGGCCCGCGAAGAGTCCGGCTTCAGACCGCTCCGCCTGCAACCTCACCAGCAACCCAACGGCTGAATGCCTCCGCGACCGGCGAAGGGTGCATTGCAGCGGATTGCGCCAGCACCACTTTCTGCGGGGATACCTCTTCCAGTAATGGCCGGCACAACAGCGGGGTGCCGTCATAGCAGTGGTCGCCGGCAGGCCGGGTGCATGACAGGGCAACCCCGTAGCCATGCGCGACCAGGCCCCTTTGCATCTCGAACGTCTGGGTAAATTGCTGGGTACGCGGTTGCAGGTTGTGCGCCCAGAACAGTGACAGGAAATACTCGCGGGTTTGGGCGATGTCCTCGAGGATCACGCACTCTTGCGCCAGCTCATGCAGGGGTATCGCTGCCAGGCCGGCTAGCCGGTGGTCAGTGGCGACCAGCGCGTAGGGTTTCAATTGCGCCAGTACCTGGCGCGGCAGCGAGGGATCAAGGCCTATGTCATAAGTCAGCGCGAGCTCGGCTTTACCGGCACTGAGGTGGCGGTGTACCCCTGCCAGATCAGTCTCGAACAGTGTGACCTCGACATCGGGGTGTTGCTTGCGAAAACCGGATAGCAACCGCGGCGCGTAATAAGGCCCCAAGTCCTGAAAACAGATAAGCGACAGGTTGCCGCGCAGTGAGCCCGGAGCGGTCTCCGCCTTTTGATTCATGGCGATGGCCATGCCAATGATTTCGCGTGCCTGGGCCAGTAGCCGCGTGCCCGCAGCAGTAAGCTCGAGCCCGCGACTGACCTGGCGGCGGAACAGCCGCTCGTTCAGCGCCTCTTCCAGCTGGGCAATCGCAACCGAAACCGAAGGCTGGGACACGTGGCGGGCCCTGGCGGCAGCACTGATGCTGCCATGTTCGGCCACGGCGACGAAGTATTCGAGCTGTCGGAAGGAGAACCCTATCATGTTTTCCTATACTCAAAATTAGGAATTATATTCTTTTCCTATTGGTGCCAAAACGCAATACTCGCTGCGCACCTTGCTTATCGCGTTCATACACCTGGCAGGGGTGCTGTTGCCCAATAAAAAGACTAAAGGGTGCTCTATGAAACCGTCCGCCGAATTTCAACTAACTGAAGAAACCATCGAGGCATTCCAGCGCGAGGGTGCTGTCTGCGTACGTCAATTGTTCACGCCAGAAGAAGTTGCCCTGCTGGAAACCGGCATTGAACAGAATTTGAAAGCGCCAAGTGAACGCGCCAAAGTCGCGAGTCGCCCGGATGACCCGGGTTGGTTCTTCGAGGACTTCTGCAACTGGGGCGATATTTCGGCCTATCGCCAGTTCATCTTCGAAAGCCGGGTGGGTAGCGTTGCCGCGCAATTGATGAACAGCGAAACAGCCCGGCTGTATCACGACCACCTGCTGGTCAAGGAGCCCAATACCCGCCAGCGCACGCCGTGGCATCAGGACCAGCCCTACTACAACATCGATGGGCGCCAGAACTGCAGCATGTGGATGCCGATCGATCCCGTCGCCAGGGAGTCCACCCTGGAGTTTGTCGGCGGCTCGCACCTTGGCCCCTGGCTGATGCCGCGCAGTTTCCTCGACAGCCAGGCGCAATGGTTCCCGGAAGGCAGCCTGGCCGACCTGCCGGATATCGAGGCCGATCGCAGCGCCTGGAATATCCTCGGCTGGGAGCTCGCGCCAGGTGATGCGGTGTTCTTCCACATGTTGACGTTACACGCCTCTGGCGGTGTCGGTGGCAATCGCCGGCGGCGTGCTTTTTCGGTGCGCCTCCTGGGCGACGACATTACTCACGCACCACGCCAATGGAAAACCTCGCCACCGTTTCCCGGGCTTGAAACGCAACTGGCCAGCGGTGCCACGATGGACCATGAACTGTTCCCGGTGTTGTGGCCAAGGGCTTGATGAGTGCAATGACGCGTGCCTGATTAAACCGCGCAGCATCGGTGTTGTGCGGGCCTGATAATAAAATCAAGAAGGTATCTATGAACGCTCAATCCTCACCGCAACTCAAGCGGGGTCTCACTACCCGGCATATTCGTTTCATGGCCTTGGGTTCTGCTATCGGTACGGGGCTGTTTTATGGCTCGGCATCGGCAATAAAGTTGGCAGGGCCTTCGGTGTTGCTGGCCTACCTGATCGGTGGCGCAGCCATTTACATGATGATGCGCGCCCTTGGCGAAATGGCGGTTCACAACCCGGTGTCCGGGTCGTTCGGCCACTATGCCAGCCAGTACCTCGGTCGTTATGTAGGCTTTCTGACGGGCTGGAGTTACGCGTTCTCGATGCTGATGGTGTGCCTGGCAGACGTGACGGCGTTCGGCATATACATGGGGCTGTGGTTCCCTGAAACACCCGCGTGGGTCTGGGTGCTTGGGATAGTGTTCTTTATCGGGGCGCTGAACCTGTGCAGCGTGAAAGTGTTCGGCGAGATGGAGTTCTGGTTGTCGTTGCTCAAGGTAACCGCCATCGTCGCCATGATTGTCGCAGGGGCCGCCGTGCTGCTGCTGGGTATCCAGCTGAATACTGGTACGGGCACTGTTGCCGGCATCTCGAATCTATGGAGCCATGGTGGGTTCTTCCCCAATGGCGTCAGTGGCATGATTGCCTCCTTTACCGTGGTGATGTTCGCCTTCGGCGGGGTCGAAATGATCGGTATTACTGCAGGGGAGGCAAAGGACCCGAAGCGCGTGCTGCCCAAGGCGATCAATTCGGTGCCACTGCGCATCCTGTTGTTCTACATCCTTACCCTGCTGGTACTCATGGCCATTTACCCTTGGACGGGTATTGGCAGTCACGGTAGCCCATTCGTGCAGATCTTCAGTGGTCTGGGTGTCAGTTCTGCGGCAACCGTGTTGAACATTGTGGTGATCTCTGCGGCGGTTTCGGCGATCAATAGCGATATCTTCAGCGCTGGGCGAATGATGTACGGCATGGCGCAGAACGGCCAGGCGCCTGCCGGTTTCGCGTCACTCTCGCGTTTCGGTGTGCCGTGGATGACGGTTGCTGTAATGGGCATCGCACTGTTGCTGGGGGTGGTCTTGAACTACCTGGTGCCAGAGGACCTGTTCTTGGTGCTCGCCTCGGTAGTTACGTTCTCCATTGTCTGGGTGTGGTTGATGATCCTGCTGTCCCAGGTGGCCATGCGCCGTGGCATGAGCAAGGAAGAGGCGGCTGCTCTGGAATATCGCGTGCCGCTGTGGCCGGTAGGGCCAGCGTGTGCGATTGCATTCATGGTGTTCATCTTTGGCGTGCTTGGTTGGTTTCCGGCCAGCCGCACAGCGATGTATGTCGGGGTTGGCTGGCTGGTCCTGTTGTCCCTGGGTTACTGGTTGTGGGGTGTGCGCGCACCTCGCCCGGTGTCGGCAAGCGCTTGAGGCATTGATTTGTGGGGTGTGCAAGTTCGCTCATAGAACTGCACATGACTTACTGATTTAGCAGGGGCCTTGTGGGAGCGGGCGTGCCCGCTCCCACAGCGCCCAGCATCAGTTCTCTGCTCGACAGCGCAGCTCAATGGGCTGGGCAATCCCCTACAGGTTCGGTGTTGGCTTTGGGGTGGACGAGGGCAATGGCAGCAAGAAGGTCAACAGCGCGCCGATCACCAGCAGCACCGTGGCGTAGACAATCCCGGCAGTGAAGCTTTGGGTCAGGTCCTTCAGCCACCCGACCACCAGCGGGTTGAGCGCCGAGCCGATGTTGCCGAACGCGTTGATCACCGCAATACCGATCGCCCGTGCCTTGAACGACATGGCCTGGTCCGGGGTGGTCCAGAAGATCGACATGGCGGTGTACGAGCCGGTGGCGGCCATGCAGATGCCTGCCAGCTGCACCTGGGGGGCGCCGGCATACGCAGTGAACATCCAGCCGGCCGCTGCCACCAGCATGGGCAGCACCAGGTGCCATTTGCGTTCCCGGGTACGGTCGGAATGCAGGCCCCACACCAGCATGCCGATAATGGTGCATACCTGTGGAATCATCGCCAGCAAGCCAATGGTGCTGTTACTGCTGCCGGCGGCACTGATGCTCTTGATGATCAACGGCGTCCACACGGCGATCATTGCCAGGGTGTTGACCAGGCAGAAATACACCAGGCTGAACATCAGCACCGTGGGCGAGAGCATTTCGCGCAGCAGGCTGGGGCCCTTGTCTTCGGGGGTGGGGGTGGCTGCCGGGGTGTCTGCGGCCAGGGCGTGCTGCAAATGCTGCTTTTCCTGCGCATTCAACCAGTGGGCCTGTTGCGGCTTGTCGTTCAGGTAGTAGAACACCACCAGACCCATGATCACCGATGGCATGCCTTCGAGCAGGAACAGCCACTGCCAGCCGTGCAACCCCCATGTGCCGTCCAGGCCAAGAATCAGGCCGGAAAGCGCCGAGCCGAAGCCTGCCGTGAATGGCATGGCGATCATGAACAGGGCATTGGCCCGTGCCCGATAGGCCGCCGGGAACCAGAACGTCAGGTACAGCAGCACGCCAGGTAGAAAACCGGCTTCGGTAATGCCGACCAGGATTCGCAGCAAGTACAGGCTGTGCGCATCGGTCGCGAACAGTGTCGCCGTGGAGGCGAGCCCCCAGGCGATCATCAGGCTGCCGATCCATTTGCGCGCGCCGACCTTGGCCAGCGCCATGTTGCTGGGGATACCACAGGCGATGTAGGCGATATAGAACAGCGTGGTGGCCATGCCGAACTGGGTACTGCTCAGTCCCAGGTCGCCCATCATGGTCAGGCCGGCAAAGCCGATGTTGATACGGTCGAGAAACGACAGCACAAAGCAGGCGAACAAAAAGCCGAGCAAGCGCCTTGAAACCTTGCGCATTACCGCTTGCTGCGGGTTGCCGGTGGTTGTTGCGGTGGTAATGGGGGCTGTGGTGTGGTGCATCTGGGCGCCTGATTATTATTGGTTTGAGCGGCACCGGCCGCTGTGCCGGCGCGCAAGGCAAGGGCTGCGCCGGTGCTTGTGCAGCCGCAGGTTCTACAGGTCCTGCAGGGCGGATCGGGTCAGTTCGGTGAAGGTCTGGGCATCGCCGATAGCCTGGGCACCGAGCAAGGCCAGCTTGGTCAGAAACAGCTCGGCCTTGGCCGGTGTGGCCTGGTCCAGGGCTTCGGCCAGTACGTCGTAAACCACTTCCAGGTCTGTTGCGCTAAGGGTATTCATTGCGGTTGCTCTCAGTGTTTGCCCAGGGCGGTGTCGATGGCGAGGTGCAGTTTTTCGGCAGACAGTTGCTGCCAGCGGGCGCAGATGTGCTGGTCCGGCCGCACCAGGTAGGCGCCGCCACGGGTGATGCCGTACTTGCTGGCGATATGGCCCGTCGGGTCGTCGATCAGCTGGTCGGCGCCGGTGATGGCAGGCTGCGCGCTTTGCGCAATCGCGATGATCTGCAAGGGCACGCCGCTGTCGCGAATGGCATTCGCCTGCGCGCGCACATCGCTGGGGATACAGTCACTGTCGGTGAAGCAGAGCAGGTGGAAACACGCACCAAGGCGGTCGAACAGGTAGTCGTTTTCGGCCAGCTTGATGTTCAGCATCGGCGCACCGTTGCGCGGCCCAGCACTGAACAGGTCGTTGTCGTCAGTTGCACAATTGAGCACCGAATCGGCGTAATCGTGCGGCCGCGAGGTGCGCCAGTGGTACAGCGGGCGGACGAATGCCTGGGTCAGGGACAACGACAGCACTGCATCACGTACAAGCCGGTAACCAGCGCTGGGCGGGGCCATGAACCGGGTGCTCTTGCCGGCCTCGCTGATGATTTCCCGCGCGGCACTGACCCGCTCGGTGGAATAGGAAGGCAGCAGCCTCGGGCCTGCCAGCCCTTTGAGGGTGAACGCCAGTTTCCATACCAGGCTGTGGCAATCCTGGAAGCCGGTGTTGGCGCCACGCACCCCGAAAATCGGCAACAGGTGGGCTGCGTCCCCTGCGAATATCACGCGTTTGTGCAGATAATCCGGCAGCGTCAGGGCACGCGCCGAATACACCGAACTCCAGTCCATCTCCCACTCAGGGGCTTTGACGCCGAGCATCTCCAGTTGAGCGTTGATGCGCCGGCGCAAGGACTCAGGTTGCAGCGCCTGCTCCGGGGTCTCGTTTTCCGGCAGCTGGTAGTCGATGCGCCAGATATTGCCCGGCTCGCGATGCATCAACACCGTGTTGCCCGGGTTCCAGGCGGGGTCGAAGTAGGCCAGCCGCTCGGTGGGCAGGTCCAGGTCGATCTTGATATCAGCGATCACGAACCGCCCTTCGTAGGCGGTGCCTTCCAGTTTCAGGCCGAGCAAGGTGCGGATCGCCGAGCGGGCGCCGTCAGCCGCCACCACCCAGTCGGCGTCCAGTTCATAGCTGCCGGCAGGGGTATCGATGCTCAGGCGGGCGAAGCCGTCATGCTGCGCCAGGCCGGTCACGTGGTTGCCCCAGCGGATGTCCACCAGCGGGTTGGCCTCGGCAGCCTCTGCCAGTAACTGCTCCAGGCAGGGCTGCTGCAGGTTGGTCATGGGTGCATGGCGGTCGTCCGGGTCGTGCGGGGTTTCCATGCGGAACACCAGCTGGTTGCGGTAGAACGAATTGCCGCAGCTCCATGGCAGGCCCAGCGCGCAGACCCGCTCGGCCACGCCCACTTGTTGCAGGATTTCCATCGAGCGGCGGGTGAACACGATTGCCCGGCTGCCTTCGCTGAGCTGCCGCTCAGACGCCAGCACCACACAGGCGATGCCATGGCGGGCCAGGTCCAGGGCGGTGGTCAGGCCGATCGGGCCGGCGCCGACCACCACCACCGGTTTGCGGTCAGGGTGCGCGGCGCCGACGCTGGCGGTGTGGGCAGGGAACACGTGATAGTCGAAATACAGGGAGCGCCGCGGCTCGCTTTGGGGCTGATGCATGGCAATGCACGTCCTTATTCTTGTATGAGCTCAGGGCTCTTCAGGTGTGCAAATGACTGTACGTGAGGCGGCGGCGGGCGATGTCCCCTGCAGGGGACAATTGCAGTGGATGGCCACGATTATCGCAGTGCTATAGCGTGCGCAGCATCTCCCAGAACGATGCCCCTACGCCCATGATGCTTTCACCGGCAATCAACCCGGCTGCCGCCGTGATCGCGAAGCGCTCGGTGATGCTCGGCCAGCGGCGACTGACCAGCCAGGTCAGCACCGCGCCAAGGCCCATCATCATGGCGATCGATGCCGGTAGAATGAATGCCAGCCCCAGCGCCGCGGTGCTCGGCAGCCAGCGCGCCACACGCTGCGGCAGCAGGCTGTCCAGTGCGCCCAGCAGCACGCCGGCCCCACTACCGGCCACGATCGCCCAACGCACCTCCGGCGGCAGCGCACCCAGGCCCTGGGTCAGGGTCTGGGCCACCGCTTTCCAGGTCGCCACGGCCGGGGCCGGCCACTGTTCGGTGAGCAGCATGGCCTGCGGATCAGGTATCAGCATCAGGTACACCAGCACGCCGACCACGCTGCCGATGAAAATGCCGATGCACTGCGCAATCAGCTGCTTGTGCGGGGTGGCGCCGATCGCCAGGCCAACCTTGAAGTCGTTCATCAGGTCGGTCGATTGCCCGGCCGCGCCGCCCGCCGTGTTGGCGCTCATGAGGTTGATCGCCACCTGGCCCGGGGCGACCAGACCGAAGCTGAGCTGCGACAGCTTGCCAATGGCGCCAATGGGCGCGATACCAGTGGCGCCGACCACGCGCGCGGCGACCACGGCCAGGCATACCGCCAACGGGATGCTCAACAGCGCCATCCACCAGTCGATCCCGAACAGCAGCGCCTGCAGGGTCACGACCAGCGCGATGGACAGCAGCAGGCCCGACGCAGCCGCCGGGGCAAAACGCAGCCTGGCGCGCGGCGGCCGGGCGGTCAGTGCATCAGCGGGTGATCGCCGCCGCACGTGCACCAGGCGAACAGCCAATGAAGTCAGGGTCGCACACACCATCAGGCTCACGCCGGGCCATAGTAGCCATTCCACCAGCGCGGCAAACTGTGGGCCGCTGGCGTTCGGGCCCAGCACCACCCAGGCATGCTCGATCAGCCACGGCGCCAGCCCGCCCCACGCCAGTGCGGCGCCCAACAGCAGCGTCAGGCCCACGCGAATGCCGATGATGCCGCCAAAGCCGATCAGCAACAATGAAGGATCGAGCGTGAAGGTCAGGCGCTCCAGCCCAGGTGTGGGTGACCAGCGCGGTATCGCCCAGGCGAAGCTGTCGATCCATTTCACCAGCCCGGACAACAGCGCGGCACTGCACAGTACCTTGATCCGGGTTATTGCTTCCTGCCCGTGCTGGTAGATCTGCTGCAGCGTTTCCAGGGTCGCCATGCCTTCGGGGAACTTCAGGTCAGGGTCGTTGAGCAGGGCAGGGCGCAGGTACCAGGCGATCCAGATGCCCAGAAAACTCACCGAGAACACCCAGGCCATCATCGGCACCGGGTCCAGCTGCTGGCCGGTGAGCAGTGTGTAAGCAGGGATCGGCGCCACCAGCCCGCCGGAAACGATCGAGGCGGCGGCGGATGCCACGGTCTGGTTGATGTTGCTTTCGTGCAACGTCCACGGGGGGCGCTGATTTCTGCGCCCTGCCAGGCCTTTCCACAAGGCGAAACCGATCAGCAAGGCGATGATCGACATGTTGAATGACCAGCCGATCTTCAGCCCGACGTACACGTTTGAGGGGGTGAGCAAGATGCCCAGCATCGCGCCAGTGAGCACCGCCCTCAGGCTCAGCTCACGTTCGACGCGGAGCTCGGGGAGGGCAGTGGGGCGAGCAGGGGTCATGGCAATCCTTTGTGGCTGTCGCAGGGGCGTGAACAACTGAACGCCTGCAGCTACGAAGGTTCATTGCCGCTTAGGCAGTGACTGGCCTTGGCCGAGGATGGTGCAAGAGAAACGTTGATTCCTTTTCGGGTTAGGTATATGTTACATCCAACTTAAATTGTCACGTAAATGGAACATGGATTACTCGCTGATTACCACCCGGCTGGGCGAACAGTTGCGCAACCGGCGGCTGAATCGCGGGCTGACGCAAGCCAGGCTCGCAGCGTTGGCTGGCATCACCCGGCAAAAGGTCATTGCCATCGAGAAAGGTGACCTGACGGTAGGCATGACAGCCTATGCGCGGGTAGTCGGAGCCCTGGATTGCGAGTTTGCCTTGGTGCCCGCTGCCATGCCTACGCTGGATGAAATAGAGGGAGTATTCAGCTGATGATGACCACCTTGCGTGTGGCAACCCCTGAAGGCGAGAGCGGCAGGATTATCAATGCTGGGGGCGACTACCTGTTCCGCTACCGTGAGGATGCGCGGGCGTCTGCAGCGATCAGTATGCTCATGCCTGCGCGCCTGGAAGAATACCGTCACCGAGAGCTGCACCCGATCTTCCAGATGAACCTTCCTGAGGGTTATGTGCTGGAGCAGCTGCGCAATCGGCTGGCCAAAGTGGCGAATGTCGATCCCATGCTTTTGCTGGCGCTGTCTGGCAGCAGCTCGCCAATCGGGCGGGTTGCAGTGAATTCCGATCAGGTCGATGCGCTGCTGCGCCGCCAGCAATTTCCGGGAGAAAAGCTGGATGAGATTCTGGCCTGGGACGGAGCAGAGGACATTTTCGCCACCTTGGTCGACCGTTACATCTTGCGCGCCGGGATATCTGGCGTTCAGCCCAAAGTACTGGTGCCGGAGCAGCACGACACTGCGCCGCAGCGTTTTACCTCTAAAACCTCGGACTTGATCATCAAGAGCGGCCGGGACGAGTTTCCCGGTTTGGCGATCAATGAATACTTGTGTATGTCGGTGGCTAAAAAGTCAGGAATCGCGGTACCGGAGTTCTATCTCTCGGAGAATGCCAAACTCTTCGTCATGCGCCGCTTTGACCGGGATGAGCACCTAGACCCTATCGGTTTTGAGGACATGGCTGCATTGATGGGGCTGGCTGCCGAGCAGAAATACAGCAAGAGCTATTCAGCTATCGCCAAGGCCATACGGCTTTTCTGCCCGCCCAACGCAGTGCAAAGCTCGTTGGCGCAGTTGTTCGCGATGGTTAGCCTGAGTTGCATTGTCGGAAACGGCGATGCACACCTGAAGAACTTTGGTCTGTTGTATTCCGACCCCACCCAGCGCAATGCACACTTGGCCCCGGCCTACGATATCGTCAACACCACGGCCTACATTCC
>NZ_JABMCW010000090.1:0-18084 GCF_013179705.1 Pseudomonas sp. CM25
AGGGCGACTTCAACACCTACGCCATCCTCACGCTGGATGTTGAAGTGGAACACCTGGGAGTTGACTGGCGTCTTGTTGGTGTTCAGGTACTCGACGAATGCACGCAGCCCGCCTTCGTACTTGAAGAACTCTTCCTTGCCGCTGCGTTCATCCTTCAAAAGGATGCCGACACCCGAGTTGAGGAACGAGAGCTCACGAATACGCTTGGCCAGGATGTCCCAGCTGAAGTGAATATTCTTGAAGGTTTCAGCAGAAGGCTTGAAGTGGATGTGGGTACCGGTGGTTTCGCTTTCACCCACAACTGCCATGGGTGCCTGTGGAACACCGTGAACGTAGGTCTGCTCCCAGATCTTGCCGCTACGGCGAACGGTGAGTACCAGCTTCTCGGACAAGGCATTCACAACGGAAACACCTACACCGTGCAGACCGCCGGAGACCTTGTACGAGTTGTCGTCGAACTTACCGCCGGCGTGCAGCACGGTCATGATGACCTCGGCTGCAGAAACGCCTTCTTCTTTATGCACGTCGACCGGAATGCCGCGACCGTTGTCGCGCACACTGATGGATTCGTCCGTGTGGATGATGACGGTGATGTCATCGCAGTGACCGGCGAGGGCTTCGTCGATCGAGTTGTCGACCACCTCGAAGACCATGTGGTGCAGGCCGCTACCATCATCGGTGTCGCCAATGTACATGCCGGGACGCTTGCGCACGGCATCCAAACCTTTCAGCACCTTGATGCTGGAGGAATCGTACGTTTGATTTTCGCTCATGCCTTCACTCCCGATGGTCGTGGGTCTGGGTGATACGGCCTTGTTCCACGTGGAACAAAGCAACTGGCGTTTCCGTCTGCCAGCCTTCCCTCAGTAATTCTTGATCTACACAGGTGATGAACACCTGGCAGCGTAATTCTTCTAGCAAGCGGCATAGCGCGCGGCGGTGCTGGTCGTCCAGCTCGGACGGCAAGTCATCCACCAGATAAATACAGTGACCGCGGCGAGCCTGACTAACCAGGTGCCCTTGGGCAATACGCAAAGCGCACACCACCAGTTTTTGCTGACCACGCGACAGGA
Source organism: Pseudomonas sp. CM25 (assembly GCF_013179705.1). Taxonomy (NCBI): domain Bacteria; kingdom Pseudomonadati; phylum Pseudomonadota; class Gammaproteobacteria; order Pseudomonadales; family Pseudomonadaceae; genus Pseudomonas; species Pseudomonas sp. CM25. The sequence goes on from NZ_JABMCW010000090.1 coordinate 1,074, forward strand.
TGTCGGCTGCGTTGTTGGCAGCCAGACGAAGACGCAGATCAGCACGCTGCGGACCGGCCTGGGTATGGCCCATCTGCTGATCGCGCAGGAGAGAGGAGGCGAGTACTTCTTGCAGTTCGCGGTCCTTGTCCCAGCCTCGGTAGTAGCTAAGGGTCAACCCGTCCAGCTCGACCAGTTCACTCAGGGTTTGCTCGAAGACAGGCTTCAAGGCCTTGATGTAGTTGCGGCGGTATTCATCTATTTCCGCGCTGGCCAGGCACAATTCCCGGTCCCAGGCGGCTTGCGAAGCTGGGTCAAGTGTACCATGACGCAACCATGAGTTCCGCTGCCGCAGCGCCTTCTGCAGGCGTTGCCATGCTGGCAGGAAACGAGGTTCCACGTGGAACACCCCCCAATCCAGAAACTGCCGGCGGATTTTCGGGGCACCTTCCAACAGCCGGAAACTGTCTGGGTTGATGAGCTGAAGCGGGAGCAATTCTGCAAGTTGCGCCGCGCTGCGCGCATTTTGCCCATCGATGCGAATAGTGAACTCCCCTTGCCGCTCCCTGGACACGCCCAGGTTGCTGGTGCCACCCTCGGCCAGCTGTACTTCGCCAAACACGGTACAGGCCGGCTGCTCATACTGAATGACAGGGTTCAGGCGAGTGCTGCGGAATGAGCGCGCCAGCCCGAGCAAGTGTACGGCCTCAAGCACGCTGGTCTTGCCGCTGCCGTTGGCGCCGTAAAGGATGTTGATACGGGGGGAGGGTAAGAGTGTCACCGGGTGCAGGTTGCGCACCGCGGTGACCATGATACGTCGAAGGGACATTTCGCCAGCTACGGTTACAGACGCATCGGCATGACAACGTAGGAAGAATCGTCGTTGCCAGCTTCCTGCAGCAGAGCGCTGCTGTTGGAATCAGACAGGATCAGACGAACTTGCTCGGTAGTCATCACGCCCAAAACGTCCAGCAGGTAGCTGACGTTAAAGCCGATTTCCAGCGAGCTACCTTCGTAGTCAACGCTGATTTCTTCTTCGGCTTCTTCCTGCTCGGGGTTGTTCGCCTGAATTTTCAGTTGGCCAGCAGCCAGCTGCAGACGGATGCCGCGGTACTTTTCGTTGGACAGGATCGCCGTACGGCTAAAGGCTTCACGCAGCGCCTGACGATCGCCCACCACCAGCTTGTCACCGCCCTTGGGCAGCACGCGCTCGTAGTCCGGGAACTTGCCGTCCACCAGCTTGGAGGTGAAGGTGAACTCGCCGGTAGTAGCGCGGATGTGGTGCTGGCCAAGCACAATGCTGACCATGCCTTCCGGGTCGGTCAGCAGGCGTGCCAGCTCCAGGATACCTTTGCGCGGCACGATCACCTGATGGCGATCATCTTGCTCGATAGGCGCGGTCATGGAGCACAGCGCCAGGCGGTGACCGTCGGTAGAGACCGCACGCAAGGTGTTGCGGGAAACCTCCAGCAGCATGCCGTTAAGGTAGTAGCGCACATCCTGCTGAGCCATGGCGAAGCTGGTGCGCTCGATCAGACGGCGCAGCTTGCTTTGCTCCAGGTTGCAGGTCAGCGAGCCAGGGCCTTCTTCCACGGTCGGGAAATCATTGGCGGGCAGGGTCGACAGGGTGAAACGGCTGCGGCCGGCCTTGACCAGCAGTTTCTGCTCGTCGACCTTGATATCGATCAGGGCGTCGTTCGGCAGGCTTTTGCAGATGTCCATCAGCTTGCGCGCCGGCACAGTGATTTCGCCAGGCTCGGCCGGCTCTTCCAGTTGCACGCGGCCTACCAGCTCGACTTCCAGGTCGGTACCGGTCAACGACAGTTGCTGGCCCTGTACGACCAGCAATACGTTGGACAGGACCGGCAAGGTCTGACGGCGCTCGACGACACCGGCGACCAGTTGCAGGGGTTTCAACAGGGCTTCGCGTTGAATGGTGAAATGCATGGTCTAGTCCCTTGCCTTCAATTAGCTGCGCAGACGGCCATCAGGTCGTCAGCGTCCGCAGCAGGTTCTTGTAGTCCTCGCGGATGTCCGCGTCGGATTCCTTCAGTTCGTTGATTTTGCGGCACGCGTGCAGCACGGTCGTATGGTCGCGACCACCGAACATGTCGCCGATTTCCGGCAGACTGTGGTTGGTCAGCTCCTTGGACAGGGCCATTGCCACCTGGCGTGGGCGCGCGACAGATCGCGAACGCCGCTTGGACAACAGATCGGAGATCTTGATCTTGTAGTACTCGGCCACCGTCCGCTGGATGTTATCCACACTCACCAGCTTGTCCTGCAGCGCCAACAGATCCTTCAGCGACTCACGGATCAGCTCGATGGTGATGTCGCGGCCCATGAAGTGCGAGTGGGCAATCACCCGCTTCAGTGCACCTTCCAGCTCACGGACGTTGGAGCGGATGCGCTGGGCGATGAAGAAGGCTGCATCGTGTGGCAACTCGACCTTGGCCTGATCGGCCTTCTTCATCAGGATGGCAACCCGGGTTTCCAGCTCCGGCGGCTCGACCGCCACCGTCAGACCCCAACCAAAGCGCGACTTCAGGCGCTCTTCGAGGCCTTCGATCTCTTTCGGATAACGGTCAGACGTGAGGATTACCTGCTGGCCACCCTCAAGCAAGGCGTTGAAGGTGTGGAAAAACTCTTCCTGCGAGCGCTCTTTGCGGGCAAAGAACTGGATGTCGTCGATCAGCAGCGCATCCACCGACCGATAGAAGCGCTTGAATTCGTTGATGGCGTTGAGTTGCAGCGCCTTGACCATATCCGCAACGAAGCGCTCCGAATGCAGGTACACAACCTTGGCGTTCGGGTTTTTCTTCAGCAGGTGGTTACCCACAGCATGCATGAGGTGGGTTTTACCCAGACCCACACCACCATAAAGGAACAGCGGGTTGTAGCCATGCTTGGGGTTATCGGCGACCTGCCAGGCGGCCGCGCGGGCCAACTGGTTCGATTTACCTTCGACGAACGTGTCGAAGGTAAAGGTACGGTTCAGGTAGCTGGTGTGCTTGAGGGCACCTTCAACCTGGACAGTGCGCTGTTCGGTGCGGGTATTGGCGGCTGGCGCAGAAACGGGCTCGGCCATGGCATCGAAGCTGTTACGCGAAGACGGCAACGCCTGCTCATCGACCAACACGGGCTCGGCAGACGTTGCAATGACAGGCTCGACTGCGGCAACTGCAGGCGCAGCCTTCTGCGTCTGGGTTTGCGCCAGCGAGGCAGCCACCGCAGCACTGACCGGCGCATTGGGTGCGGCCCGGGGTGCAGAACTGCGACGGCTACCGATCAACAAGGACAGGGCAGGCGCAATCCCGCTGCCGTTTTCACCCAACAGCTCGAGCAAGCGACCCAGGTACTTTTCATTGACCCAATCGAGAACGAAACGGTTAGGCGCATAGACGCGCAACTCGTCGCCTTCGGCTTCGACCTGTAGCGGACGGATCCAGGTGTTGAATTGCTGGGCAGGCAGTTCATCGCGCAGAAGCTCCACGCACTGCTGCCAAAGTTCCACTGACACGGATATCCCCTGAGTTTGAAAGCCGGATGAGGCAAAAACAAACCGCCATTGTACCGGTCGAGCCGTCAGTTATCCACATGTGGACACGTTAGCAGTCATGACAAAACAGCCATTTATCGACGAAAACGGCTTATCGGCATTGTGCATAAGCTCTGTGGATAACCACCCATGAGGGCTATGCACAACCCTGAGCTGAGCTCTGTGGATAAAACCGCTGTGGATAAAGCCAGTTTTAATCCACAGGTTGCGCCCATGAACGGAACAGGCGCAGCACCGGATGGCCACACAGTTGTAAAACTCTGTACACCACGTAAACCGTGACCTGAAAGAGGTTATCCACAGAAGGTTATCCACCTAAGATTTATAAGTTATTCAGAAAAGCTTTTTATATCTCTCTTCTTTTTTTCTCATGTTGTCCCTGATTCGCGTGTCCGATCAAGCACCCTGGGCAATGACCGAAAAAAAGCACCGTCCATCACACGCCCTATAGGGAAAGGCTGGTTGGAAATTGACCTACGGGCTTGCTTTCTCTAGAATCGCCGGTCTCTTAAAAAGGGGGCCATCCCGGCCCGTCGTCGACAAACCCAGGTAACACGCCATGAAACGTACTTTCCAACCAAGCACCATCAAGCGCGCTCGCACCCACGGCTTCCGTGCCCGTATGGCTACCAAGAACGGCCGTGCTGTTCTGTCGCGTCGTCGTGCCAAAGGCCGTAAGCGTCTGGCCATTTGATTTTTCGGCACAGGTGGTGAGTCAGGACTTCAGTCGGGAAAAGCGACTGCTTACACCCCGACATTTCAAAGCGGTCTTCGACTCCCCAACCGGCAAGGTTCCAGGGAAAAACCTGCTGATCCTTGCTCGCGAGAACGGCCTCGATCATCCACGCCTCGGCCTGGTAATCGGCAAGAAGAGCGTCAAGCTCGCCGTTCAACGCAATCGCCTCAAGCGCTTGATGCGCGATTCCTTTCGCCTGAACCAGCACCTGCTTGCCGGTTTGGACATTGTGATCGTCGCGCGCAAGGGATTGGGTGAGGTAGAAAACCCGGAATTGCACCAACATTTTGGCAAGCTCTGGAAACGCCTGGCGCGCAGCCGGCCAACACCAGCAGTCACCGCCAATTCCGCAGGGGTAGACAGCCAAGATGCGTAAACTGGCACTCGTTCCGATCCAGTTTTACCGTTATGCCATTAGTCCTCTGATGGCCAGTCACTGTCGTTTCTTCCCCAGTTGCTCCTGTTACGCTTACGAAGCCATCGAAAACCATGGCCTCTGGCGTGGTGGGTGGCTGGCCGTTCGTCGCCTGGGGCGTTGTCATCCGTGGAATCACGGCGGTTTCGACCCCGTTCCACCCGCTCCTTCCTCCCGAACTTCTTCGATAGCCGAGTAATCATGGATATTAAACGCACGATCCTGATCGCCGCGCTGGCAGTCGTGTCCTACGTCATGGTCCTGAAGTGGAACGATGACTACGGCCAGGCTGCCCTGCCGACTCAGAATACTGCTGCCAGCACTGTTGCTCCGGGCTTGCCCGATGGCGTGCCGGCCGGTAACAACGGTGCCAGCGCCGATGTACCGAGCGCCAACGCCGAATCGAGCCCTGCCGAACTGGCACCGGTAGCACTCAGCAAGGACCTGATCCGAGTCAAGACCGACGTTCTGGAACTGGCTATCGATCCAGTCGGTGGTGACATCGTCCAGTTGAACCTGCCGAAATACCCACGTCGTCAAGACCACCCGAACATTCCATTCCAGTTGTTCGACAACGGTGGTGAGCGTGTCTACCTGGCACAAAGCGGCCTGACCGGCGCCAACGGCCCGGATGCCCGCGCCAGCGGCCGCCCGCTGTATGCGGCCGAACAGAAGAGCTACCAGCTGGCCGACGGCCAGGAACAACTGGTGGTCGACCTGAAGTTCAGTGACAACGGCGTAAACTACATCAAGCGCTTCAGCTTCAAGCGCGGTGAATACGACCTGAATGTCAGCTACCTGATCGACAACCAGAGCAACCAGGCCTGGAGCGGCAACATGTTTGCCCAGCTCAAGCGTGACGCCAGCGGCGACCCGTCCTCGAGCACTGCCACCGGTACCGCAACCTACCTGGGCGCAGCCCTGTGGACAGCTTCCGAGCCTTACAAAAAGGTCTCGATGAAGGACATCGACAAAGGTAGTTTGAAAGAAAATGTGTCCGGCGGCTGGGTAGCATGGCTGCAACACTACTTCGTGACCGCCTGGATTCCGGAAAAGTCGGACAACAACGTTGTCCAGACCCGCAAGGACAGCCAGGGTAACTACATCATCGGCTACACCGGCCCCGCCCTCAGCGTGCCTGCAGGTGGCAAGGTCGAGACCAGCGCCATGCTGTATGCCGGTCCGAAGATCCAGTCCAAGCTCAAAGAGTTGTCCCCAGGCCTGGAACTGACCGTCGACTACGGCTTCCTGTGGTTTATTGCCCAGCCGATCTTCTGGTTGCTGCAACATATCCACAGCCTGCTGGGTAACTGGGGCTGGTCGATCATCGTGCTGACCATGCTGATCAAAGGCCTGTTCTTCCCGCTGTCGGCTGCCAGCTACCGTTCGATGGCGCGCATGCGTGCCGTGGCACCGAAGCTTGCCGCGCTGAAAGAACGCTTCGGTGACGATCGCCAGAAGATGTCCCAGGCGATGATGGAGCTGTACAAGAAAGAGAAGATCAACCCGCTGGGCGGCTGCCTGCCGATCCTGGTGCAGATGCCGGTGTTCCTGGCCCTGTACTGGGTACTGCTGGAAAGCGTCGAGATGCGCCAGGCCCCATGGATGCTGTGGATCACCGACCTGTCGATCAAGGATCCGTTCTTCATCCTGCCGATCATCATGGGCGCCACCATGTTCATCCAGCAGCGCCTGAACCCGACGCCGCCGGATCCGATGCAAGCCAAGGTGATGAAAATGATGCCTATCATCTTCACCTTCTTCTTCCTGTGGTTCCCGGCTGGTCTGGTGCTGTACTGGGTTGTGAACAACTGCCTGTCGATTTCGCAGCAGTGGTACATCACTCGCCGTATCGAAGCAGCTACCAAAAAAGCTGCTGCCTGACGGGCTAGTGCGCTAGCCTGTGAATAAAAAACGCCCCCTAGTGGGGCGTTTTTGCTATCTGTCGTTTTTGTCGTAGAGGCTTTCGAGCATGAACACTGTGCGTGAAACCATCGCTGCCATCGCAACCGCTCAGGGCCGCGGCGGGGTGGGTATAGTCAGGTTGTCCGGCCCTCTGGCTGCCAGCGCGGGCCAGTTGATCACCGGCCGTACGCTTACCCCGCGCCATGCCCATTACGGCCCGTTCCGCGACGAGCAAGGGCTTGTGCTGGACGAGGGCATTGCGCTGTTCTTCCCCGGGCCTAACTCGTTCACCGGCGAAGATGTGCTGGAACTGCAGGGCCACGGCGGCCCGGTAGTAATGGATATGCTGCTGCAGCGCTGTGTACAAGTTGGCTGCCGGCTGGCGCGCCCAGGCGAATTCAGCGAACGCGCGTTCCTCAATGACAAGCTCGACCTCGCCCAGGCCGAAGCCATTGCCGACCTGATCGAGGCCAGCTCCAGCCAGGCGGCGCGCAATGCGCTGCGCTCGCTGCAGGGGGAATTCTCGAAACGTGTGCACAGCCTGACCGAGGCGTTGATTGCCCTGCGCATCTACGTCGAGGCTGCGATCGACTTTCCCGAGGAAGAGATCGACTTCCTTGCCGATGGCCATGTGCTGTCGATGCTCGATGCGGTGCGCGGCGAGTTGTCCACCGTCCAGCGCGAGGCCGGGCAGGGCGCCTTGTTGCGCGATGGCATGACCGTGGTTATCGCCGGCCGGCCGAATGCGGGCAAGTCCAGTCTCTTGAACCAGTTGGCCGGGCGCGAAGCGGCCATTGTGACCGATATCGCCGGCACCACCCGGGACATCCTGCGCGAACATATCCACATCGACGGCATGCCGCTGCATGTGGTCGATACTGCCGGTTTGCGCGATACCGATGACCATGTGGAAAAGATCGGCGTGGAACGCGCCTTGAAGGCCATTGGCGAGGCAGACCGCGTGCTGTTGGTGGTCGACTCGACCGCACCGGAGGCCAGCGACCCGTTTGCCCTGTGGCCCGAGTTTCTCGACCTGCGGCCAGACCCGGCCAAGGTCACGCTGATCCGCAACAAGGCTGACCTCAGTGGCGAGCAGGTAGCGCTGGAACTCTGCGATGACGGCCACGTGACGATTACCCTCAGCGCCAAAGGGGACGACGCAGGGCTGCAGCTACTGCGTGATCACCTCAAGGCCTGCATGGGCTACGAACAGACTGCAGAGAGTGGATTCAGCGCCCGCAGGCGCCATCTGGACGCCTTGCGCCAGGCCAGTGGGCACCTGGAGCATGGCCGTGCACAACTGACCCTGGCGGGCGCTGGCGAGCTGCTGGCCGAGGACCTGCGCCAGGCACAACATGCCTTGGGTGAAATTACCGGGGCATTCAGCTCCGACGACCTGCTGGGGCGGATTTTCTCCAGTTTTTGTATCGGTAAGTAATCCACAACCCCGCAAAACCATCAGCCGCTCCCGGAGGAGCGGCTTTTTTTTTGCCTGAAATTTATCCACTTTCCGTCCTGGCCGATCGGCGCCGGGTCAATCGAGCTGTCTTCGAGCGTGATTATCACCTTGGACAGGACGCTATACGGGCACCTTTTTTTTTCACAAGCCGGAATTTTAGCGCGGGAGCCCTGTGGAAAACCTTACCTCAGCCCCGTTGATAAGCGGGCTTTTTTTCTGAGGGTAAAACGGCCTGTGCATAAATAGCCATTTAATCCACAGGCTAAATCCGCTTATCCAGAGCCCTCAGGGTACTCCAATCACAGGGTTTAATTTCTCTCTACATGGCGAGAATAAAGGGATACAGGACTTTATCCACAGATATGCATGTGTATAAGAATAAACATAAAAACAAAGCTTTTATAAATCTGTTCTGTTGATTTCTGTTGTGCGCCACTCATCCACAGCCTGGTCAAAATTTGCTCAGACGGTTTCTTTAAAGGGGCTGAAGTCCCTATACTTGTCGGCTTACCTTCTCTATTCGCAAAAACAGGCACGAGGTGCGTGGTGGATTTCCCTTCCCGTTTTGAAGTGATCGTCATCGGCGGCGGCCATGCCGGTACCGAGGCTGCGCTTGCGTCTGCACGCATGGGTGTTAAAACCCTGCTGCTGACCCATAACGTGGAAACCCTCGGTCACATGAGCTGCAACCCCGCCATCGGCGGTATTGGCAAAAGCCATCTGGTCAAAGAGATCGATGCCCTCGGTGGTGCCATGGCGTTGGCCACCGACAAGAGCGGCATCCAGTTCCGCGTTCTGAACAACCGCAAGGGCCCGGCGGTACGCGCCACCCGAGCACAGGCCGACCGCGCCATCTACAAGGCAGTGGTGCGCGAGATCCTGGAAAACCAGCCGAACCTGTGGATATTCCAGCAGTCCTGCGACGACCTGATCGTCGAGCAGGACCAGGTCAAGGGCGTGGTCACCCAGATGGGCCTGCGTTTCTTCGCCGACTCGGTGGTCCTCACCACCGGTACTTTCCTCGGCGGCCTTATCCACATTGGTCTGCAAAACCACTCAGGCGGCCGCGCCGGCGATCCACCTTCGATCGCCCTTGCCCACCGCATGCGTGAACTGCCGCTGCGCGTCGGCCGCCTGAAAACCGGTACCCCGCCACGCATCGATGGCCGTTCGGTGGACTTCTCGGTAATGACCGAGCAGCCCGGCGATACGCCGATCCCGGTGATGTCGTTCATGGGCAATGCCGAAATGCACCCGCGGCAGGTGAGTTGCTGGATTACCCACACCAACGCCCGCACCCACGAGATCATCGCCTCGAACCTCGACCGTTCGCCGATGTACTCCGGTGTGATCGAAGGGGTCGGGCCACGCTATTGCCCGTCGATCGAAGACAAGATCCACCGCTTCGCCGACAAGGAAAGCCACCAGGTGTTCATCGAGCCGGAAGGCCTGACCACCCATGAGCTGTACCCGAACGGTATCTCCACTTCGCTGCCGTTCGACGTGCAGCTGGAGCTGGTGCGTTCGATCCGCGGCATGGAAAACGCCCACATCGTGCGCCCGGGCTATGCGATCGAGTACGACTATTTCGACCCGCGTGACCTCAAGTACAGCCTCGAGACCAAGGTCATCGGCGGCCTGTTCTTCGCCGGCCAGATCAACGGCACTACCGGTTACGAAGAGGCCGGGGCCCAAGGCCTGCTGGCCGGGACCAACGCTGCGTTGCGTGCCCAGGGCCGCGAAAGCTGGTGCCCACGCCGCGACGAGGCGTACATCGGGGTGCTGGTCGACGACCTGATCACACTGGGTACCCAGGAGCCGTACCGCATGTTCACCTCGCGAGCCGAGTACCGGCTGATCCTGCGCGAAGACAACGCCGACCTGCGCCTGACCGAAAAGGGCCGTGAACTGGGCCTGATCGACGACCAGCGCTGGGCTGCCTTCTGCGCCAAGCGCGACGGCATCGAGCGTGAGGAACAGCGCTTGAAAACTACCTGGGTGCGGCCCAACACCGAGCAAGGCCAGGCCATTGTGGATAAGTTCGGCACGCCGCTGAGCCACGAGTACAGCCTGCTCAACCTGCTGGCCCGTCCGGAAATCGACTACGCCGGGTTGATGCAAGCGACCGGCGGGGAACCGATTGATCCACAGGTTGCCGAACAGGTCGAGATCAAGACCAAGTACGCCGGCTACATCGACCGTCAGCAGGACGAGATCGCCCGTCTACGCGCCAGTGAAGACACCCGCTTGCCTGTGGATATCGACTACACGACGATTTCCGGCCTGTCCAAGGAAATCCAGGGCAAGCTCGGCCAGACCCGCCCAGAGACGCTGGGCCAGGCATCGCGTATCCCGGGCGTCACGCCGGCGGCGATTTCCCTGTTGCTGATTCACTTGAAAAAACGCGGCGCTGGCCGCGAATTGGAGCAAAGCGCTTGAGTTCCCTGGTCACCCCGCAACACGCCGAAGAGTTGTCCACAGGTGCGAACCAACTCGGTATCGACCTGAGCGAAGCGAATCACCAGCAGCTGCTTGGCTACCTGGCCCTGTTGATCAAATGGAACCAGGCCTACAACCTGACCGCCGTGCGCGACCCGGACGAGATGGTCTCGCGCCATCTGCTCGACAGCCTCAGTGTCATGCCGTTTATCCACAGCGAGCGCGACAACTGGCTGGATGTCGGAAGCGGCGGTGGCATGCCCGGTATTCCGTTGGCTATCCTGCACCCGCACAAGCGCGTGACAGTGCTGGACTCCAACGGCAAGAAAACCCGCTTCCTGACCCAGGTGAAAATGGAGCTCAAGCTGGACAACCTGACGGTTATCCACAGCCGGGTCGAAGCGTTCAAACCGACGCAACCGTTCGACGGAATCATTTCCCGTGCCTTCAGCAGCATGGAGAACTTCACCAACTGGACACGCCATCTGGGCGACACCGGGACGCAATGGCTTGCAATGAAGGGGCTGCATCCTGCCGATGAACTGGTAGCATTGCCCGCAGACTTCACAGTGGAAAGCGAACAGGCCCTGACCGTTCCGGGTTGCCAGGGCCAGCGCCATCTGCTGATACTGCGCCGCAAGGCATGACTGGGAACACGCGCATCAATGGCTAAGGTATTCGCAATCGCGAACCAGAAAGGTGGTGTGGGCAAGACCACCACCTGTATCAATCTCGCTGCTTCGCTGGCCGCGACCAAACGTCGTGTGCTGCTGATCGACCTCGATCCGCAAGGCAACGCCACCATGGGCAGCGGTGTGGACAAGCACGAGCTCGAGCACTCGGTCTACGACCTGCTGATCGGGGAATGCGACCTGGCTCAGGCCATGCATTACTCCGAACACGGTGGTTTCCAGTTGCTGCCGGCCAACCGTGACCTGACCGCCGCCGAAGTGGTGTTGCTGGAAATGCAGGTCAAGGAAAGCCGTCTGCGCAATGCGCTGGCGCCAATCCGCGAGAACTACGACTACATCCTCATCGACTGCCCGCCGTCGCTGTCGATGCTCACCCTCAACGCCCTGGTCGCTTCCGATGGCGTGATCATCCCGATGCAGTGCGAGTACTACGCGCTGGAAGGGCTCAGCGACCTTGTGGATAACATCAAGCGCATCGCCGCCCGGTTGAACCCGGAGCTGAAGATCGAGGGCTTGTTGCGGACGATGTACGATCCGCGCCTGAGCCTGAACAACGATGTCTCGGCGCAGCTCAAGGAGCACTTCGGTCCGCAGCTGTACGACACGGTGATCCCGCGCAACATCCGCCTGGCCGAGGCCCCCAGCTTCGGCATGCCGGCCCTGGCCTACGACAAGCAGTCGCGTGGCGCGCTGGCGTATCTGGCCTTGGCTGGGGAACTGGTCCGCCGTCAACGTCGTCAATCCCGCACTGCACAAACAACTTAAGGAATCCGTATGGCCGTCAAGAAACGGGGTCTCGGACGTGGGTTGGATGCACTGCTCAGTGGTCCTTCCGTCAGCGCGCTCGAAGAGCAGGCTGTGAAGATCGACCAGAAAGAACTGCAACACCTGCCGGTCGAGCTGATCCAGCGTGGCAAGTACCAGCCACGACGGGACATGGACCCGCAGGCGCTGGAAGAGCTGGCGCACTCGATTCGCAGCCACGGCGTGATGCAGCCGATCGTGGTGCGCCCCATCGGCGACAACCGCTACGAGATCATCGCCGGTGAGCGCCGCTGGCGCGCTACCCAGCAGGCCGGCCTGGACACGATCCCGGCCATGGTCCGCGAAGTGCCCGACGAGGCTGCCATCGCCATGGCGCTGATCGAGAATATCCAGCGCGAAGACCTCAACCCGCTGGAAGAGGCCATGGCGCTGCAGCGCCTGCAGCAGGAGTTCGAGCTCACCCAGCAGCAGGTAGCCGACGCCGTGGGCAAGTCACGGGTAACTGTGGCCAACTTGCTGCGCCTGATCACCCTGCCGGAAGCGATCAAGACCATGCTCGCCCACGGTGATCTGGAGATGGGCCACGCACGTGCATTGCTCGGCCTGGACGAAAGCCGTCAGGAGGAGGGGGCGCGTCATGTTGTCGCACGTGGCCTCACCGTGCGCCAGACCGAGGCACTGGTGCGCCAGTGGCTCAGCGACAAACCTGATCCGGTCGAACCAAGCAAACCTGATCCGGATATCGCACGCCTTGAACAGCGGCTCGCAGAGCGCCTGGGCTCGGCCGTGCAGATCCGTCATGGCAACAAGGGTAAAGGCCAGTTGGTTATCCGTTACAACTCGCTTGACGAGTTGCAAGGCGTGCTTGCTCACATCCGCTGAAACAATTCCTGTTGTAGCGCGCAGTCGGAAATCACTACCGAAGAGTTGAATAGGGGTTAATCCACCCCTATACTCTGCGCGCATTTTGTCGGCACAAATTATGCCAAGTCATAACTGACTTGTTGGTCGACTTCCGAGGAGCAGGTTGATGGAAATCCGCACGCCAAACCGCCTGCCTTTCCATCGCTGGGCGGTTTTTCCGGTACTGCTGGCTCAATTTGTCGTACTGCTGCTGGCAACATTGGTGTTGTGGCAGTGGAAAGGGGTGGTCAGTGGATATTCAGGCCTTTGCGGAGGTTTGATTGCCTGGCTGCCCAATGTGTATTTCGCCTGGAAGGCTTTTCGCTTCAGCGGGGCACGGGCGGCACAAGCTATCGTCAAGTCGTTTTACGCTGGCGAGGCAGGCAAGATGATTTTGACGGCAGTGCTTTTTGCACTGACCTTCGCAGGAGTGAAGCCACTGGCGCCGCTAGCAGTATTCGGCGTCTTCGTGTTGACCCTTTGGGTCAGCTGGTTCGCGCCCCTGCTGATGAATAAAAGACTTTCGAGACCTTAGGGCGTTTGAGGCAACCATGGCAGAAGAAACCGCTTCGGGTTATATCCAGCACCACTTGCAGAACCTGACCTATGGTCAATTACCAGACGGCAGCTGGGGCTTTGCCCATTCGGCTGCAGAAGCCAAGGCAATGGGCTTCTGGGCGTTCCACGTGGACACCCTGGGTTGGTCCGTCGCGCTGGGTCTGATCTTCCTGTTCATCTTCCGCATGGCGGCCAAGAAGGCGACTTCCGGCCAACCCGGCGGCCTGCAGAACTTCGTTGAAGTGATGGTCGACTTCGTCCATGGCAGCGTGAAGGACTCCTTCCACGGCCGCAGCCCGGTGATTGCACCCCTGGCACTGACGATTTTCGTCTGGGTATTCCTGATGAACGCCGTCGACCTGATACCGGTCGACTGGATTCCTCAGCTGGCCATCCTGATTTCCGGTGACCCGCACATTCCGTTCCGCGCCGTGTCGACCACCGACCCGAACGCGACCCTGGCAATGGCCTTCTGCGTGTTCGCCCTGATCATTTTCTACAGCATCAAGGTCAAGGGCCTGGGCGGTTTCCTCGGTGAGCTGACCCTGCACCCGTTCGGCAGCAAGAACATCTTCCTGCAGATCCTGCTGATTCCGGTCAACTTCCTGCTGGAATTCGTCACCCTGATCGCCAAGCCGATCTCGCTGGCACTGCGTCTGTTCGGCAACATGTACGCCGGCGAGCTGGTGTTCATCCTGATCGCGGTGATGTTCGGCTCCGGCCTGCTCTGGCTCAGCGGCCTGGGCGTGGTGCTGCAGTGGGCGTGGGCTGTGTTCCACATCCTGATCATCACCCTGCAAGCTTTCATCTTCATGATGCTTACCATCGTCTACCTGTCGATGGCTCACGAAGATAACCATTAAGACCGCCTGGCGTGTCTGATAGCCTTCCCCGCCGGTTTGGGGGGAGGGCTTAAAAAGTCCGCAAGGGCATGCTGTACCTAACGATTTGTTTTACCGCTTCAAACTAAAAACCTAACCAATACGACGTAAAAGTCGGGAGGAAAGATGGAAACTGTAGTTGGTCTGACCGCTATCGCTGTTGCTCTGCTGATCGGCCTGGGTGCTCTGGGTACCGCCATTGGTTTCGGCCTGCTGGGCGGCAAATTCCTGGAAGGCGCTGCTCGCCAGCCAGAAATGGTTCCAATGCTGCAGGTCAAAATGTTCATCGTTGCCGGTCTGCTCGACGCCGTAACCATGATCGGTGTTGGTATCGCTCTGTTCTTCACCTTCGCGAATCCGTTCGTTGGTCAGATCGCCGGCTAATCACTCGTAACCACGAGTTGATGGCTGTGATGAATTAAGACCGAGCGAGGTGTTGGCGTGAACATTAATGCAACCCTGATTGGCCAATCCGTTGCCTTCCTGATTTTTGTACTCTTCTGCATGAAGTATGTATGGCCTCCGGTCATCACTGCTCTGCAAGAGCGCCAAAAGAAGATTGCCGACGGTTTGGACGCTGCCAACCGCGCAGCTCGCGACCTGGAGCTGGCCCAAGAGAAAGCGGGCCAGCAACTGCGTGAAGCTAAAGCACAGGCAGCCGAAATCATTGAGCAAAGCAAGAAACGCGCTGCTCAGCTTGTCGAGGAAGCCCGTGAACAGGCCCGCGTCGAAGCTGACCGTGTGAAAGCTCAGGCTCTGGCCGAGATCGAACAGGAACTGAACGGTGCCAAAGACGCCCTGCGTGCCCAAGTGGGTGCTCTGGCTGTTGGCGGTGCTGAAAAGATCCTTGGCGCCACAATCGATCAAAACGCGCATGCGGAGCTGGTTAACAAACTGGCCGCTGAAATTTAAGCGAGGGCGATCATGGCAGAACTGACCACGTTGGCCCGACCTTACGCTAAGGCTGCCTTTGAGCATGCCCAGGCCCATCAGCAACTGGCCAATTGGTCAGCCATGCTCGGCCTGGCTGCTGCGGTGTCGCAAGACGACACCATGCAGCGCCTGCTCAAGGCCCCGCGACTGACGAGCGCAGAAAAGGCCGCCACGTTCATTGACGTGTGCGGTGACAAGTTCAATGCACAGGCACAGAATTTCATTCATGTTGCCGCGGAAAACGACCGTCTCCTGCTTCTGCCGGAGATTGCCGCTCTGTTCGACCTGTACAAGGCCGAGCAAGAGAAGTCCGTGGACGTGGAAGTCACCAGTGCCTTCGCGTTGAACCAAGAACAGCAAGACAAACTCGCCAAGGTTCTCAGTGCACGGCTAGGCCAGGAAGTGCGCCTGCACGCGTCGGAGGATGCCAGCCTGATTGGCGGCGTCGTCATCCGCGCTGGTGACCTGGTAATCGATGGCTCTGTTCGCGGCAAAATCGCGAAACTGGCCGAAGCATTGAAATCTTGAGTTTGAAGGGGCAGCAGAGCAATGCAGCAACTCAATCCTTCCGAAATTAGTGAAATCATCAAGGGCCGCATCGACAACCTCGATGTGAGCTCCCAAGCCCGTAACGAAGGTACCGTTGTTTCGGTATCCGACGGTATCGTGCGGATCCACGGTCTGGCCGACGTCATGTACGGCGAAATGATCGAGTTCCCTGGCGGCGTCTACGGCATGGCCCTGAACCTGGAGCAAGACTCCGTAGGTGCAGTGATCCTGGGTGCCTATGACACCCTCGCCGAAGGCATGAGCGCCAAGTGCACCGGCCGCATCCTGGAAGTTCCGGTTGGTAAGGAACTGCTGGGCCGCGTTGTCGACGCACTGGGTAACCCGATCGACGGCAAAGGTCCTCTGGGCAACACCCAGACCGACGCGGTCGAGAAAGTGGCTCCAGGCGTGATCTGGCGTAAGTCGGTAGACCAGCCTGTACAGACTGGCTACAAATCCGTCGACGCCATGATCCCTGTCGGCCGTGGCCAGCGCGAGCTGATCATTGGCGACCGTCAGATCGGCAAGACCGCCATGGCCATCGACGCCATCATCAACCAGAAAGATTCCGGTATTTTCTGCGTTTATGTTGCTGTCGGCCAGAAGCGTTCCACCGTTGCCAACATCGTTCGCAAGCTGGAAGAAAACGGCGCCCTGGCCAACACCATCGTGGTTGTTGCCAGTGCCTCGGAATCCGCTGCACTGCAATTCCTGGCGCCATACGCCGGTTGCACCATGGGCGAGTTCTTCCGTGACCGCGGTGAAGACGCGCTGATCGTTTACGATGACCTGTCCAAGCAGGCCGTTGCGTACCGTCAGATCTCCCTGCTGCTGCGCCGTCCACCAGGACGTGAAGCGTACCCAGGCGACGTGTTCTATCTCCACTCCCGTCTGCTGGAGCGTGCATCGCGCGTTTCGGAAGAGTACGTCGAGAAGTTCACCAACGGTGCTGTCACTGGCAAAACCGGTTCCCTGACCGCTCTGCCGATCATCGAAACCCAGGCTGGCGACGTTTCCGCATTCGTTCCGACCAACGTGATTTCCATCACCGACGGTCAGATCTTCCTGGAATCGGCCATGTTCAACTCGGGCATCCGCCCTGCAGTGAACGCCGGTGTTTCGGTATCCCGCGTAGGTGGTGCCGCTCAGACCAAGATCATCAAGAAGCTGTCCGGTGGTATTCGTACCGCTCTGGCTCAGTACCGTGAGCTGGCTGCATTCGCCCAGTTCGCTTCCGA